>NZ_AZEU01000120.1 GCF_001435035.1 Lacticaseibacillus manihotivorans DSM 13343 = JCM 12514 | reverse complement strand
AGATCTTCCTAAAAGATAAATTTATCCTTCAACACCAGTTGACGCAGAGCCAAAAAAAGCCTTGGTCCCATGAGGGCCAAGGCTTAGCGGTGTTAACTGCGCCGGCGCAGAAGTTGTTCAGTTAAGCGGATCAAAGTGTGTTTGACTGGGGCTTCAGGCAAGCCAGCTAACCCGTTGAGTGCCTGTTGCGTATAAACAGCTGCCATGGCGCGAGCTTGTTCAACCCCTTGATATTGCGCCACCAGTTCCATCACTGCCTGGAGATCATCAGCAGTCATGGCATGTTGCTTTTGCAAATAAGGTAAAAAGGCCGCGCGGTTTTGGCTCATGGCTAAGATCAATGGCGCAGAGTAAACGCCTTGTTTCATGTCTTCGTGGACGGGTTTGCCTAAGGTGTCGGCATCAGCGGTGTAATCTAAAATATCGTCTAATAGTTGAAAGGCGATGCCGATGTTCAAGCCGATTTTTTCCACTTTTTTGGCGAAGCGTAAGGATTGGCCACTTTCATAAGTGCCGATAAAACTGGATAAAGCAAACAGTTGCCCAGTTTTGCCAGACACTTGGCTCAAGTAGTGGTCGATGTCCATATCATAATTGTAGCGCGTGGCCATTTGTTCTAATTCGCCATTGAGTAGCTTTTCCATGGAGCCAGCGTCTTGTTGTACCGAGCGCAAATCGCTGGCATATTTGGCGATCAACTTAAAGCAAACCACAAAGAGATAATCGCCAGCATACACGGCGACGTCTTCACCGAATTGCGCAGAAATCGTTGGCAAGCCGCGACGCACCTTGGATTTATCGATGATGTCATCATGCACCAAGGTGGCGTTGTGCAGGGCTTCAACCGCAGCGGCTAAGGCGATCATTTTGTCAGCGTCACGATTTTTGGCAAATTGTGAAAACAATAAACAATAAGCGGGGCGCAACAACTTGCCACCGGCATTGATCATTTCGACTAACGCGTCGGCAACTTTGGTGTTTTGAGGTTTGATCTCTTGTTGGATCAACTGCAAGGTAGCAGTGAGTTCAGAGGCGACTTCAGGATAGTCCGCCCACATTGGATGGATCAACATGCTTTTCTCCTTTGATGGTGATCAAAGCGCAATCGACTGAGGGTTTGGATATGTTCGAATAAGAAGTTGGCGGCGACCCCAACGGCAATACCAGCGAGAATCCCCATAAAACTTAAAATCGGCAAGTACAACATCACCGTCCAAGATTGGGCGATCCAACTGGCGACGACTAGCTGGCCAACGTTATGCAAAATGCCGCCAGCAGCACTGATGCCGATCATCGACACACGTTTTTCACCGAGTTGTTTGATCAATAACATCCCTAACCACGATAACACCGCGCCAGCACCAGAGTATAGGAACGTCGACAAGGTCCCGCCGAGCAAAGTGGTCAACACGAGGCGCAACACCATTAATAAGAAACTATCAGAAGTCGACATGGTAAACAGCGAAATGATCGTGATGAGATTGGCCAAGCCCAACTTGGCACCAGGGGCAAAGGCGAAAGGAAAGGGGATCATGCGCTCGAGCAACCCAATGATGACGCCTTGAGCACATAACAATGCGATAAAAATGACTTGGCGGGTGCGGTCTGGTCGATAATTCATTCTGTCACCATGCCTCCCGTATTGTTACCACTGGTATGGCCAGTGGACTTAATTTCAATTAATAACTTGTGGGGTAAGCAGACAATGGTTTGGCCAGGTTTAGAAATCTTGCCTTTGCGCACGCACACTTGATCGGAACAGTTCGCATCTTTGATTTGAATCTTGGATCCGGTGGTGACGATCGTGTTCCAGTCATGGCCATCATTGTACTTCCAAGTCGTCGTGCCTTTGTGGCCCGTCAACTTGATGCGATAAACTTCTTTGCCATCATGCGTCACCACCGCAGTATACACAGCGTTACTGGTTGGTTGTGCCGCTTGGCGATCAGCTTCTTGGCGCGCAAAAATGACATATGGAATAAACGAGCCGATCAACAACAGGACCACGATGATAATATCGAAGGGCTTGATCATTTTTAAATAATGTTTCATAAAAGCTCCCTTCGAAAATTAATGGTTCGTGCTGCATCGTCGAGTTCAACAGACCAACGCAGACGCGGCTAGCTACGCTCCACACTTCACCTCAAAGTGCGAGGCAAAGAGTGGAGCTAGGCTATACCCGGTCTGCTAAGTGCGGTCTGTTTCGCTCTGGTATCGTCGAGCTCAGCCAAGCAACGCAGAAACATCTAGCTACGGCTAAGCATTCATCCCCAAATTCCGGGGATAAACGCTTAGCCTAGGCTATCTGTTCTGCTAAACCCGCTTGGCTTCGCTCTGGGAAGAAAAAAGGTCCTGGGGTCAATTTTACCCCAGAACCCAAATCCGGAAAACCGTTATTGCCAACTACTTGGCATCATTGCCATATAACGCTTGTGGTTTACCGTACCACCACTTGCCGAAAGTCTTTTGCAAGTATGGAACGACCCACTTATCGAGGCCAAATGCGCGACCAGAACCGTTCATCGTAGCCAATGCCATTGGGATCATCCAAATGTTGACCCAATAGAACATCCCACTTAAGCAGAAGATCACGGTGAAGGCAACGGACATACCGCCTGCGACCCAAGTGAATAAGCCAGCGATCAAAGCTAAACCGATCAAGATTTCGATGACCGTCATCGACTTTTGCATGAAGAAGGCAACTTGTTGGTTAGGAATGAAGATCTTCGTGACAGAAGCCATCCAATCAGGCATCACGTTAAACACAGCCATTGGGTCTTTGCCATATTGATAAGATAAGGAGAAGACTTGCTTGGCGGTACTTGCCGCAGTCGCTGCAGCATCTGCGCCACCGCCAGAAGCCGCACTCGTCGCGTCAGCGCCAGCAGCAGAAGCGCCGGAAGTAGCAGCGGGCTGCAACCAAGTGAATGGTAAGCGCAGTTTGTCGATGAACCATGATTCTTTGCCAGAAACTTTGTAAGCACAATCGACTAACCACATGGCACCTAAGAAGATCCGGGCAGGCACTGCCCACAAAACGTTACCTTGACGGGAAATGTGACCGCGCATCAAGTTACGATCGTTGCGGGTGCGGAAGAATTCGTGCATGAAGTATTGGAACAAGTAGTAGCCAGAATAGATCTGGACGAAATACAACATGTTGACCAAATGCTTCATCAACATGGCAAAGAAGCCGGACAAATGCATGAAGCCCATTAAGTTAGCCACACCATAGCGTGAACCTAAGCTGACCATGAAACCAGAATAAGAAGCTTTGTAGTCAACGTCTGGGGTTTGGCCATTCATCTGCTTGGTGATGTTGTCCAAAGCCGTTTGGGCACTGGCTTCAGCGCCTTGCACGATTTGCGGTTCACCACGATCGGAGTTGCCATCAAAGAAGGAGACATCCCCAACGACATAAACCTTATCATCGTCGACAGATTGCATGTGGGAGTTGACCACAATGCGGCCGGCACGGCCTTGAGTCAACTTGAAGTTCGCCGCTTGGCTAGTAGCCTTGACCCCAGCCGTCCAAATCAAAGTAGACGTTGGGTAAGTCGAGCCATCTTTCAAATCAACATAGCCATCATGAACGCCGACAACGCCAGTGTTCTTCATGACCTTGATGCCGCGCTTGATCATGTACTTTTCCGCCTTGTCCGCATCTGAGCGGTCCAGCATGTTCATGATCGTTGGCGCCATTTCCATTAAGGTAAAGGTCAACTCTTCTGGGTCGAGTTTGAATTCTTTGGCTAAGCTTTCGCGCCAGTCGCGTAATTCACCGATGGTTTCAGTCCCAGTAAAGCCAGAGCCAACGACCACGATGGATAATAAGGACTTACGCTTTTCAGGATCATGTTCAACGGAACCACGACGCACGACATCGCGCACATGTTCTTTAAGTTGAATAGCTTGTTCCCATGAACCTAACGTGAAGCCATATTCTTTGACGCCAGGAGTGCCAAAGTCGTTTGGTTCAGACCCGATGCCTAACATCACATAATCATATGGGTAGGCACCATGCTTGGTTTTGACGAGTTGGTTTTCTCGATCAATGGTCGTGACTTCATCGGTGACTAACTTCACGTTCTTGCGGCGGCAGAACAAGCGTTGCAAATCGTATTGGATCGCGTTTTCGTCAACACGATCGGCGGCGATTTCGTGTAATTCCGTCATATAAGTGAAGTATGAATGTTTATCGATCAAGGTGATGGTGACATCTGGATCTTTTTTAAACTTCTTGGCTAACCGCTTAGTTGCATAAACCCCTGCAAATCCGGCGCCGATGACGACGATGTTTTTTTGCGTCATGGCAAATAACACTCCTTGTGTGAATTCTTGGTTAAATGATAGCTGGTTACGCTTGTCATTATACCTTTAACACAATCGGTTTGTCCATAATTTCACACGCTTTGAAACTCTTTCTCATAATTAACTCGTAATTCAGTAATGACGGACACTTGTAAGCGGTAATTGGTCTAGTAAGAATCCGATGTGAAAGCGCTAAAATTTATGAGGTTTTGTTGCTTTTTGCACAAACACTGAGTACACTTATTTTGTGTGAAAGGTAACACAAATTTAGGGCATTATTCAAAAAGGGGTACTGACAGATGAAATTAAAGACAGTGACAAGCATTTCCGTGATCGCATTGACCGCCTTAAGCTTAGCTGCTTTTGGGAACCCATCCAACAACGTTGACGCTGCTGCCAAGCAAACTGCTGGCGCAAAGCTGCAAAACGGCAAGTACAAGTTGGTTGAAACTGGCTATTCTCACGGCTACAAGGTCAAGATGGGCATTACCGTTAAAAAAGGTAAGATCACGAAGACCACATACGACTATGTCAACAAAAAAGGCAAGTCCAAGACCAAAGACAAAGCTTATGAAAAGCAAATGAAGAAGGTCGCTAAGACTGGTCCTAAGGAATACATTCCACAATTACGTAAAGCCTTCAAGAAGGCCGGCGCAAACACTGGCTCCATCGAAGTTGTTTCCGGTGCCACTGAATCTTCCTGGTCCTTCAAGAACTATGCGGCACAATTAGTTCAAGCTGCCCAAGCTGGCAACCACAAGACCATCAAGATCCAAAACACCAAGAAGATGCAAGATGGCACTTACTCCTTAGCTGAAAAGAACTATTCTCATGGCTACCGCGTAACCTTCTCCATCACCGTCAAGGATGGCAAGATCACCGCTTCTAACTACGACAACGTGGATAAGAACGGCAAGTCCAAGACCCAAGATAAAGACTACGAAAAGTCTATGAAGAAGGTCAACAAAGTGGGCCCTGTTGAATACACCAAGGAATTAAACGAAGCCTTAGTGAAGAAGCAAACCCCTGCTGAAGTTGATGTGGTTTCTGGTGCTACTTCCAGTTCCACTGCCTTCATCCAATATGCTGAACAATTGATCAACGCTGCGCAAGCTGGCAACACGAAGAAGATCACTGTTGACAACATCGTGTACGCTGAATAAGCACACGCTAACGCACAAAAAATGGGTAGTATCCTTGTGGGTACTACCTGTTTTTGTTCTCAGCTGTTATCCTAGAAGTATTCTGTGTTGGAAGGAATTTTTATCATGAAAAAGTTTTGGATCGGGGTCGCTACACTACTGCTGGCAGTCACGTCATTAGCTGGGTGCGGGCAACAAAATACGACCCCAGTTAAAAAAGCGCCAACCTTAGTGAAGAATCCTTATGAAGATACCCAGTTTTTGATGGGGACGGTGGTGACGCTGCGGGTTTATGACAAAGGCAAGCAAAGTGCGTTAAATGATGCCTTTGATCGCATTAAAGTCTTGGCCAAAGAAACCACGGTCAACCAAGAAGGCTCTGAAGTCGACGCGGTCAATGCCCAAGCCGGGAAAAAGGCTGTCAAAGTGACGCCGGCGATTTATTCGATGATCAAATACGCCAAAAGCTACTCGGATAAGTCTGAAGGTGCTTTTGACCTCGCCATCGGGCCGATCACCAGCTTGTGGCATATCGGGTTCAACGATGCCCGCAAACCTAGCCAAGCAGAAATTGATGCCAAACTGCCTTTGGTCAACTACAAAGACGTGGTGCTCAATGACAAAAAACAAACCGTTTATTTGAAAAAACATGGCATGGCCATTGACCTTGGCGGGATCGCCAAAGGTTTTATCACCGATCAAGTGGTGAAAGTCTTGAAGCGGGATAAAGTCACCACCGCGATTGTCGATCTCGGCGGGAATATCTACGTCTTAGGGCATTCTCCTAAAGGCGCGAACAAAGATTGGACGGTTGGCATTCAAGATCCGAAGAAATCGCGGGGGACTGCGATCGGGACGGTGCCAGCCAAGAACATGACCATTGTCACCAGTGGGATCTATGAACGTTACTTGAAAGTTGACGGGCATGTTTATTCTCATTTAATGGATCCTAAAACTGGTTATCCGTTTGAAAACAACTTGATGGGCGTGTCGATCATCACCAAAAAGTCTGTCGATGGGGATGCGTTGTCTACCGCCACTTTTGATAAAGGGCTTAAAGGCGGCATGGCCTTCATTGAAAAGACGGGTTATGCGGAAGCCATTTTTATCACCAAAGATAAAAAGGTCTATATCTCCAGTGGCTTGAAGAAGACCTTCAAGTTGTTGCCGAACTCAGGGTATACTTTGGCGGAGTTGAAATAATGACGATCCCAGCATTTTTAGAAGTGGTTGAAGCCCGCACCAAATTGGCCAGCATTTTGCCATGCTTGGTGGGGTTGGGCTTTAGCCTCGCGTATTTTCATCAAGTCAACGGGCTGAATAGCCTGTTGTTTTTTGTGGCCTTGCTTTGTATCGATATGGCCACCACAGCAATCAATAATTTAATGGATTATCAACATGCGGTGGCCGCTGATTATCAAACCAATACCAATGTGATCGGGCGGCGGCATTTAAAGCCGCAAATGGTGTTGAATCTGATCATCACCTTGTTGTTTGTGGCGCTAGTGCTTGGCTTATGGTTAGTCTGGCGCACGCAATGGGTCTTGTTTTTCATCGGGGGCTTTTGCGTGTTGATCGGGATCTTTTATACCTCAGGGCCGATTCCGTTGAACCGCTTGCCATTAGGGGAAGTGTTCTCAGGCGTCACCATGGGCTTTGGCATTCCGTTTTTAATGGTGTTTGTCAATGTGTTGCCGCAAAGCTTTGTGGCCGTCACTTGGCAATGGCCGAATCTGTTTGTGTCAGGCAGCTGGGTTGCCTTAATCACCTTGGTGTTAGTGTGTGTGGTGCCGATGGGGACCATTGCCAATGTGATGTTGGCCAATAACTTGTGCGATTTAAAAGAAGATACCGCCAATCACCGCACGACCTTGCCGATGTACTTGACCCACAAGCAAGCGCTTGGCTTATATGCCAGTTTGGCATACGGTGGCTTTGTGGCGATCGTCTTGGCAGTGGGCTTTGGCTTGTTGCGCTGGCCGGCGTTGATCGTGTTGGTGGCTTTGCCTTTGGTTTGGCGCAATACTCAGAAATTCTTAGCCTTACAAGATAAAGTCAAAACCTTCAAAACTGCCTTGTTAACGCTAGTCGCTGAAAATATCGCCTTGATCGTGGCGTTAATGCTGGATTGGGGGTTAAGTCGATGAGCTATAAAAAATTAACTTGGCCACTGTTTTTAGAATTGATCCGGCTCCCTGCTAAAGCTGCCAGCTTACTGCCATTCTTGTTTGGCGTCAGTTATGCCTGGGTACATTATCATCAGCTCAACTGGGGCAACACCTTGATTTACTTTGTTGGGCAAATGAGCATTGCGTTGTTTGTCACTGGCTTTAATAACGTTCAAGATTTCTACAAAGCTAAAGATGACCATTATCGCGCCACGCAAAATATCCTCGGGCGCGAGCACTTGAATCCTAAACGTATTTTGAATTTGATGCTGATGTTCTTAGCAATCGCCTGCTTATGTGGGCTGTGGCTAGTGTTCCGCACGAACTTGAGCCTACTTGTGATCGGTGGCGCAGCGATTTTTGTGGCGATTTTTTATACCTTTGGACCAGTGCCGTTGTCGCGCATCCCGAGTGGGGAATTTCTAGCGGGGATGTGCGAAGGCTTTGGGACGATTTTTATCGCGGTGTTTGTCAACATCGTGCCGCAACCGATGACCTTGAGCTTAACTTGGAGCCAGTTCCGCTTGGGTCTGGATATGGCGGAATGTTTACAACTTTTATTAGTGGCCTTGCCGATCGTGATCCTCGATGGTACCGTGATGTTTGCCGATAATATTTGTGACTTGGATCAAGATCAGCGCAACCAACGCTTTACGTTGCCTTATTATTTAGGCAAACCTCGCGCGCTGAAAGTTTACCCTTGGCTGCCGCGGATCGCCTTTTTGATGATCGTAGTCGCAGTACTATTGCGGGCTTTGCCTTGGTTGTCATTATTGACCTTGTTATTGTGGCCCTTGGTGGCGAAAAACACCGCTGGGTTTATGGCCTTGCAAGATAAGCGCAAAACCTTCAACTTGGCGATCAAAACGCTTTTGACCACCGCCGCGGCAGAAGTTGTGTTACTCTTAGTTGCAGGGGTTTTGAATTTCTGATACATTGTAAATAGTCTGGAGGAAATTCCTTATGTCTGTAAAAAAAGTCGCAATGGCCTGCTCTGTGTGTGGCCGGCGCAATTACTTCGTCCCTGAAAATAGAAAACGTACTGAACGTTTGACCTTAAACAAATATTGCAAGTACTGCAAAAAAGTCACTGAACATCGCGAAACCAAGTAAGCCCTTAGGCGTTGGGAGAGAAATTCATGAAATTTATCAAAAGTGTATTCCAAGAAATGAAAGCTGTCACTTGGCCCAACGCCAAGGAAACTCGGCGTGATACGTCAACGGTTGTGATGACTTCCGTGCTGTTTGCGATTTATTTCGCGATCGCCGACTTTGTCATTTTGACCTTGTTGAAGCTGTTTGTATTCTAAGTTGAGTTTTGCTATACTTGAACCAACGAAAAAACCGTGCCGGTAATGGACGGTTTTTTATTTTGTCGCAATCAAATTAAAAGGAGCGCATCATGGTAGAATCTGTCGAAAAACAATGGTATGTCTTGCATACTTACTCTGGTTACGAAAATAAAGTTAAAACGAACTTGGAATCCCGCGCAGGGTCCATGGGCATGGGTGACTTTATTTTCCGCGTGATCGTGCCAGAAGAAGAAGAAACCCAAACCAAAAACGGTAAGGCGAAGCAAGTCATGGAAAAGACCTTCCCAGGCTATGTCTTAGTGGAAATGGTGATGACAGATGAATCTTGGTTCGTCGTGCGGAACACCCCAGGCGTCACTGGCTTCGTCGGCTCTCACGGTGCCGGTTCAAAACCAGCCCCATTGGAACCAGAAGAAATCACCAGCATCTTACATTCCTTGGGCATGAGCGCTCGCAAGACGGCTAACGTTGACTTTGATCTCGGCGAAACCGTCACGATCATCGATGGCGCCTTTGCTGGTATGGAAGGTAAAGTCACTGCCAACGACAAAGAAAAGCAAAAGCTGCGTGTTACCATCAACATGTTTGATCGTGAAACTGCCGCAGAACTTGATTACGACCAAGTCGACAAAAACTAATTAAACGTTGATAAGCCATCACTGAAGCGAATTCGGTGGTGGCTTTTTTCGAAAAAACGTTTATAAGTTATAGGTCTTGTCACGGGTGTCGAATGGTAGTAAACTCTTAATCAGGAGAAGTAGACGACTTAGGCCAGGTCGCCTGTACCACTTCATGGCGAGGCGGAAGAGCCTCGTTAAACCGAATGAGACTGACCCGCAGCGACTCAGCGATTTTAGTTGAGCAACGTTGGCTCTCTCGTATCAGAAGTGCCGGTACTGAAGGACCCCCGTGGGGTTCAAATAAAGATGACACCGGGTTGAGTTCCTCATGGCAACATGGGAAGCAAGTGACGCCTGTGGACGAAAGGCAATGCATTGCCAAGTAGTCCCGAAGGTGGTCAAGGGTCAAGAGCCCAAGGCGACGCAGACACGCACTTGATACATCAGACACTGCATGAACGTAATTGAATCGGCATTAAAGCCAGAAGCCCACGAAATGGATGCCTGTTTCGTGGGCTTTGTGTACGTTTTGCAGGAATTTCACGATAGTTTCAATTAATATAGTAAGTTCTCGATTTTTTGCTTTGAGGACATTGGCAGATTTTGCTTGCAAAGGCCATTCTTTCATGCTAATCTATTCTGGTATGTTTTGTGCATACACGTGGGAGGCCAAAATTGACTTGGCCATCATGACCACATCACGGACTTAAGGAGGTTATGTTTCGTGGCTAAAAAAGTAGCAAACATCGTTAAACTCCAGATCCCTGCGGGGAAGGCAACTCCAGCTCCTCCAGTAGGTCCTGCTTTAGGGCAGGCCGGGATCAACATCATGGGTTTCACCAAGGATTTCAATGCACGCACTGCTGATCAAGCAGGCATGATTATCCCTGTTGTGATCACTGTGTTCGAAGATCGTTCCTTCGAATTCGTTACTAAGACCCCTCCAGCAGCTATCTTGCTTAAGAAAGCCGCTGGCGTTGAACACGGTTCTGGCGAACCAAACACCAAGAAAGTCGCTACTGTGACTAAGGATCAAGTTCGTCAAATCGCTGAAACGAAGATGCAAGACCTTAACGCTGCAGACGTCGAAGCTGCTATGCGCATGGTTGAAGGGACAGCTCGTTCAATGGGCTTCACTGTCGAAGACTAAGAACTGTCCGGATCCTCGGCCAAAGCCGAGTGAATCAAGTGGAAGGGCTAAGGCCCGCTGACCACATTTGCAAGGAGGAAAATTCCCAAAATGGCTAAAAAAGCAAAGAAGTTTCTTGAAGCACAAAAGCAAGTTGACGCAACCAAGACTTACGCCCCAGCAGAAGCTGTCGCATTAGTTAAGGCCATCGACTTTGCTAAGTTTGACGCAACTGTTGAAGTTGCTTACAACTTAAACATCGACGTAAAACAAGCTGACCAACAGATCCGTGGGGCCGTTGTGCTTCCTAACGGGACTGGCCGTAGCCAAACTGTCATCGTCTTCGCCGAAGGCCCACAAGCCAAAATGGCTGAAGAAGCTGGCGCTGACTTTGTCGGCGGCGACGACTTGGTTCAAAAGATCCAAGACGGCTGGTTAGACTTTGACGTTGCGGTTGCAACGCCACCGATGATGGCTAAGGTTGGTCGTTTAGGCCGTGTCCTTGGTCCTAAAGGCTTGATGCCTAACCCAAAGACCGGTACTGTGACGATGGACGTTACCAAAGCTGTTAACGACATCAAAGCAGGTCAAGTGGCTTACCGTGCCGACAAGGCTGGTATCGTTCACGCACCGATCGGTAAGGTTTCCTTCTCTGAAGAAAAACTTGCTGAAAACTTCAAGGCGATGAACGACGTGATCACTAAAGCACGTCCTGCATCTACCAAGGGTGTTTACATCAAGAGCTTGACTTTGACTTCCACCTTCGGGCCTGGTGTCAAAGTTGACGCCCAAGCTTTCTAATCAACTGATTATAAAGTAAGCCATCATCGGGAATTTTTCCTGATGGTGGCTTTTTTGTGCTCTCGGTGAGACGCCAAGGCTTGGGCCTCACTCCGGTGAGCTCGATCATGGTCGTGCGGCCGGCTTCAGAAATCGGCAAGAGCAGCCGATGTTCTTACGCCTAAAAAATAAACCGGAGAAGATCACTCCGTTTTATTTTTTACCGGTGAGATCTGCGTAAGCCGCCACAAACCGGCGTCTTACTTGATTTCACTTTCACGCCCATGATCAAGCTCACCTCCGTAAGGTCCAAGCCTTGGCGTCTGGTTGTTGCCTCGGGAGCAAACCAAGCGATATGAGCTGGTTATCATCATGATGCTAGGCTATTTGTCCTGTGTTGCAAAAGACGGTGACACTAAAAAACTGACTCAAAGTATCTGAGTCAGCTGGAAACATATTATGCCGTATGGGCTTGTGATGGGGTCGGTAATTGGCTGAAGGGAATAAACGCTTGAGGCTCACCCTCATTGAGGCGTTTTTCAAACCAGTGAATGTCCACCCATTCGCCTAACTTGTAGCCGATTTTTTCAAAATGGCCAACAGAAGCGAAGCCTAAGCGTTGATGAAAAGCCAGGCTGCGCTGATTATTGCCCGTGACACAGGCCATCATGGTTTGCACATGTTGTTGCGTGAGAATTTCAGTTAAGGCGTGATAAAGCGCGCGGCCAACGCCATGTCCGGATTGGCCAACATAAATACTGGTTTCCACGGTCCAGTTATAACCCAGCCGTTCTTTGTAGCGATGGGCATAAGCGTAACCTAAGATGTCGCCGTTGTCAGCGCATGCGACCAAATACGGATAATCTGGTAGCGTGACGAGAATGCGTTGGGTGAAGTCGGCGATTGTTGGGACTTCAGTTTCTAGCGTCACCGTCGTTTGCGTGACAAAAGGCGCATAAATCGTCAACAAGTCAGCGGCATCTACAGGTTGAGCAGTACGAATGAACATCACAGTTCCTCCAAAAAGCGATATGGTTTAGTTTACCGCCTCAAGGCTTGTCGGTAAATATCATAATCATTGGTGATTCTGTGACTTTCCGTGGTACGATTAGAATATTAATGATTTATGAGAGCTTTAGGGTAAGGAACTTGCGGGATCAAACTGCAAGCCAGTTGAAGCTGACTTGTTCACCAAAAGGATTTTTATTTAAAAGCAGTAAGGGGGAAGTTTGAAAAATACTAGAGATAGAGATACCTAACCATAGGCGCACTCAAATA
>NZ_AZEU01000119.1 GCF_001435035.1 Lacticaseibacillus manihotivorans DSM 13343 = JCM 12514 | reverse complement strand
CTTGCTGATGTGCGTCAGTTCGGCTTGCGGATAACCATTTGCCCTTAACTGGTTGATCATCACTGTGCGAACTTGCTGGGTTTCCCACGTATTTTTTGCGAACCAGCCGGCGATCAACACAAACGGCAAGGCCATTAGTAACCAGAATAGTTTTTTGGTGGTCATGCCTTGCCTCCTAGTGTGTCAACCAAGCTTGCGCGATTTTATCAGAGGCCACTTCATTGACGGCTTTAGGCACACTGCAGTTGCTCATCACGATCACCGCATCACGCCCAGATTGGGTAATGCGCAAGAAACATTCAAAGCCATATCCGAAACCATTGGCAGAACGATACGGCCCATTTTGATACATGCCACCACCATACGTCGACAAAGACCCTGGTGCAAACAACAAAGCGCTGGCATTACGCCCACCGACCAATCGGCCAGACAATAACGCACTTTCAACGGTATACAAATCGTCGATACTCATCATCAATTGTCCAGTGCCGAGTTCTTGATGTTGTTGCGCATGAGTGGTATTGGCGATAGTGGCATCAGTCACGCCATGTTTTCCCCAATAATGGCCTTGGGCAACACCTGCCACATCACGATCATAGGCAAAGCGCGTGTGAGCTAAATGTAGCGGTTTGATGTATTGGTTTTCCACCAAGGTTTGATAACTTTGGCCAGTGACTTTCATCAAAATACCGACCAATACCACATAATTGGCCGCCTGATAGTAACCTTGTCCGTTCATTGCCGAGCTATAGCGCAACTTCGTAATCAAACGATCAACTGTAGTTTGATCATCCACATATTCGCGATTCATAAAACTGCCATGCACACTCAAACCGGAATCCATGTCCAATAACTGCCGAATCGTGATGGTTTCACTACCTGGGATTTGGGGAAAATATTGGTGCAGTTTGTCATGGAGGTGGAGCTTGCCTTGCATGGCTTCATGCATCACCAGTCCTGCGGTCAATGATTTTTGCACCGAATCGATTTCAAACATCGTCGCCGGCGTGTTCAACGCTTGCGTCGTGGCTTGACCTTGCGCTAACGTGGCGACGCGTTTGCCATTGCGATACAATGCCGCCACTCCGGAGAATTGTTTTTTTGGCAAGTATTGCCGCAGATCCATCGGTACCGCAGTGGATGGTTTGAGTTTAAGCGGTGTCACTGGTTGCGATTTTCTGATTTGAGGTTGCGCGCGTTTGCCTACAGCAAAGCCAACCGTCCCCACCACGCCTAACATCAATAACGTCGCCACCACCTGCGGCCAAATCGACTGACGCGGACGCCTGCGACTACTGAGCATTCGCCCAGCCTTTAGAGAAGAAGTAAGGCTGGATATGATAGGCGTCAGGTTTTTGCGGCTTGGTCAAAAACGGATCAACCACTTGATCCATCGCGACCCAACCGCGCCAGCCTAAGTGAATCGTATCTTGCATAAAGTATGGTCGATTGCCAGCCTTGGTGAGATCCAGCACATGCGTGAACCCTTGGGCTTGCAGTTGATGTTTGAGCTTTTGGGTGGTGGTGGTCACCATCGGCTCTGATAAATGCGTATACTGCGCCCATTTGTGGTTAATGGGTGGAATGACGAATTGGACTTGAATATGATTTTTGGCAAATTGATCGAGCAACAGTTGAAAATCACCATATTCGGGTGAACGACGATAATCAAACTTCGCCTGTTTTCCACGCATCTTAGCCAGCTTATTGCCGCCTAAACGCTGCGAAAAGAAGTGATTTTCAATGCCAAAATGATTATTGGTCGTCGCCTTGGCGCCAATTTTGCCGGCGAGCACTGACAATTGTTGATTGGTGGCATGTTTAGGCAATTGTTGCATACCTTTTTCAATGCGCGCATAGTAATTGCCTACCGTAAAGCGAGAAAACAGACTGTCTTCATTGCGCAACAAGGTTTCATGCACGGCTAAACGCGTGTTCAACCCCTTGCCTAACTTCACGCCAGCGGCAATATCAAGCAGTCCTTCGCGAATATCGCTGTGGGCTTTAGCTGGGCTGAGTTTAAACAAGCGCTGAGCCGCATAACGATCAGCCGCGTCATGAGGCTTGGCATGTTGTAAGAACTCAATGGCTTGTAGTGGCGAGTAGAAATATTGAAAGGCTCCAGGATTGACCCCTTTAGGCGTGAACCACTGCAGGGAAATAATGAAGACGATTTTCTTACCGCGGTACTCCCGGATCCAAGACTGGTCATCTAAATAATGGGTCAAGGATTGCGTCCCAGGCGCCCCTAATAAAAAGGGTCGATAGTCACGGTCATACTTGGCGGCTAACACTGACGGGTGAAAGGCATCCATCCGCGACAATTCTGAGCTCCCCATAAACGGCACATAACCGGCTTGCAACGCTTGGTCTTTGATGCGCTGGCCGAGCAAAATGTTCGGTGACATCGAGACTGAGGCTTCACGTAAGGTTTTTTCATTGAGGTGACCTTGTGGCAGTGGCACTAATAACACGCCAAGCACTAGCGCACACGCTAAGATCACTGGGCCAAAAATCAACCAGAGACGTTTTTTCATTGAGCGGCAGAAGCTTTAGCAATGATCTTGTTTGGCGTGTTCCATTCATTGCGGTCAAATTCAGACACTGGCACGGAAATTCCCAACTGATCTTGTAATTCCAATAACAACTGCACGGTGTCCATGGAATCCAGCAAAGCCGTGGCAAATAAATCGGTGTCTAAAGCCGTGGATAAGTCTTCACCAGTGAGGTCTTGTAAAATGTTTAATACCGTTGTTTTTGTGTCCATTGTGAATACTCCTTTTTTATTGGAAGAATAATTGGTTTAAAAGCCCTGAGAAAATCAAGAAACTAAAGCAGACCACATTGAAGGTGATGAAAATCGCCAAAGCTTGCGTAAAGCGATTATGTGGTATCGACTTGCGGTGCTTTTTCTTAAACTGCAGCCAAATGTCGTTGATGATGATCGCACCGGCATGAAACAAGCCATACACGATGTAATACCACGTCACCCCATGCCAAAAGCCCATCACTAAGAAATTGATCAAGTAGGCCACTTGGCTGACGCGAATGCGATTTTTGATCAGTTTGTGCTTCATGATAAAGAAAGTTGTTCTCATGAAGACGAAATCCCGGAACCAAAAGCTCAAACTCATGTGCCAGCGATTCCAGAACTCTTT
>NZ_AZEU01000118.1 GCF_001435035.1 Lacticaseibacillus manihotivorans DSM 13343 = JCM 12514 | reverse complement strand
TCAAGAGGCTGCATAACCAAGTTATTTAATTGTCCAACCCAATGGGTTCACATCACTTTGCATAAATACTACACGGTTTTGTTTGCAATCTTAGCATTACTGTCCGTTGCTCTAATCGTGCTTGATTACATGGGAAGGATAAGCATTGATAAGTCTCCTTATACTGAAATTGACAATGGCATTCTAGTTATATTTGCAATTGATTATTTTAGCAGAATGCTACATGCAGACAGTAAATGGGACTTCTTCAAGCACAACCTAATTGATCTTTTAGCCATAATTCCATTCAACTATGCCTTTTCTTTTTTCCGTTTTGGTCGAATTCTTAGGCTGGTTAGGCTTACTCGTCTGATGAGGTTAACTAGGCTTGCAAGACTAGCGGGAATCGTTGGTATTTTAACCAAACATGCCGAAAGAATTCTCAAACGTACAGGCCTAATTTATTACATTTGGTTATCTGCCGCCTTAATTCTAATTGGAGCAAGTGTTTACTCTGTGACCGAAAGCGTTGGATATGGTGATTCTCTCTGGTGGGCAATTGTAACAGCCACAACTGTTGGCTATGGAGATATTTCTCCGCATACAGTACTTGGAAGAATCGCGGCCGCAATTCTTATGTTTAACGGAATAGGATTAATTAGCGCTTTGACTAGCGCAGTCACGACATATTTATCTGGTGCCAACTCAGACAGCTCACAATCGCCGACTGATGAGATTAAAAAGCTTTACAACCTAAAACAGATTGGTGCCATTACTCAATCTGAATATGATGCAAAGAAGAAACAACTTCTGGGGCTGTAGTTCCTTCCCCCACGCAAGCGGCGTCCCCGTGCAAGCCGGAGAGTGGGGCTACGTCCAGGACGGAACGACGTTAAAAGCTGAGTGTTCACTCGGAATTTGAAGACAATTACACAGCACAACTTAATGAAATTGTAACTGGGCTTCAGCACATTAATCGTATCGCTAATAGTTGAGAAGGTAAAAATATGGATACATTCACTTTAGATATAGATAGTGTTGCACGACAACTTCAACGTCTCGCATCAGACGTTACATATTGGCTTTTTCGAGCCAACGGCGGTCGATATTACGATGACTTTAATGCCGGTGATTACGTCGGTATGGGCTGGAATTCAATTACGTTGGAAGATATTGATAACTACCGCGGAAATGTAGATGCTTTGAAGTCTAAAGTACACGATTTATTTCCGGACGATAAACAACCAGGATCCACTGCGGGCCAATTACAGCGCTTTGTTTATGCACTGAAGAAAGACGATATCGTACTTGTGCCGTCCGAGAACTCAGAACGGTATCTCATCGGTAAAATAACAAGCGAAGTCTATGCAGAAACTGACGAGGAGCTCCTCGATGATAAACGCCACAGTCCATATCAAAAACGCCGTAAGGTACATTGGCTGGGCGTTATTGATCGGAATAGTGCCGATCCTGCGCTATACAAACTAGTGTATGCCGGACATACTCTTAGTAATGCTGACGAATATAAGGATTATATCAACCGTGCTTTATTCGACAGTTACATCACGGATGATAAGATTCACTCGACGTATTTAGTAAACCAGCTCCAAGATATTGATATGCTTGATCAATCGACCTTCACATATTCATATGCGCACATCCATAAACTACTATTTCCGGACGAGAAGCTTATCTCGAAGACCAATGTTCAGTCACTCGGACCAATTGAGATTGTCGGCGGAATTACATGCGTGGTTCTCGTGAGTGGACTCCTTCTCTTTGCATTTCGAAAAGAGATAAAAAAAGCATCCTTCAAATTTTTCGGACAATCTGTGACTATTGAAAAGGGAGAAACTAAGGAAGAATCCGTTTGGAAAATTGAACGAGAGAGACGCGAACTTGAGTTAAAAGAACGAGAAGCCACCGATAAGCATATCGCTGCACAGGATGAACACATTTCCAACTTAATTAACAATGCTAGTAAAATTCAACAATTTTCTGAAGATGCAGTTTCTGCAATGAAAAATATTGACATCACTACATCAACCGAATTAATCTCAGCGATTCAAAAAGCCAACCGCCTCACAGAGAACTCAAGTTCTAAGAATAAACCTGAGAGCTAATCAAATTCAATCCGAAAACTTTTGAATGTAACTATTGCAGAAACAATCGTTGTCACAATCAAAATCACTTCGACACTTACCCAACGTATCAGCGCGATAGCAGAGATTGTGAATAGTATTAGCTCAAGAACAGACAACACAAAAACAAACGCACTCATATAAGCCATTGCTTTTTTCATAGCTGTCTCCTCACTGAATTAGTCATTTACCCTTCAGCGCAAGAATAGCACTAAAGTAAAGGTTAAGTAAACACTAAAAAACGCCCACAGCCACTGGAGATGGTGTGAGCGAAGAATTTATGCACAAATACAATATACCACTTTGGAGGCAGATTTATGAATACTTTAGGAACAATCGCCGAGCTGGCGGGTACTGTGCTAATCGTCTACGCGATATGGCAACTTGTAAAAAGGAGAAAGCAAAAGACTAAGAAGACGATGCTGTGGGTGTTTGTCGCCCTTGGCTTCATTCTGGGGCTTGGCGGCAACGCGCTCATCGAGAACAGTCCACAACAGAAAGCTGCTGACACCCGCACGGCTGCCAAGAAGGTAGCCGCTAAGGAAGCTGCATCATCATCAAAAAGGGTATCAAAACAGTCGATCCTGAAAGCCTCTATCTTGCGTGCTAGGGCTAAGAGCGAGTCGCACATAAGAGCCGAAGCCGCAGCAAGCAGAAAAGCTGCCAAGGAAGCCAGCACTAAGGCGTCCTCATCTGCTGCGAAAGCTGAGAGCAAAAAGGCACCATCACCCAAGCTGAGTTTAACGCCAAAAAGAAGCAAATTTTAGGGCTTTAATCGACTGCAAAATAAAAAGCCCCTCGCTTGGCGGGAGGCTGAAAGGAAATAACTACATTAACCGCTGAGCGTGACTGTACCAACTTGACTGAAAACCCAGTCGACCTATCTCAATATCGCCTTGATACTCTTTAAAGATACGTTTCAGACCGTCAATGTAGGACTGGAAGTCGTCTGGTTCAAGTAATCGCGACAGTACAAAAACCATTGATGCGTAAGTTGTGTTCCCAAAATACCTAAGTTGGGGTCGAGGCATCTTGGCGTAAACGGGCAAGAAGCGACCATAGAATCGTGAGTTATGCGCACATGTATTGCGAACTACCGTCAGCATGTGCGTCCAGTTAAGCAAGTAAACTACTCGGGCAGAATATTGATCGGCAATAGCTTTCTTCACATCTGGCTCTAGCCACGAATATAGTTTGGAGACATTTCCAAGAGTGGACAGCTCTAAATCCACCCAAATTGGGAACTCACCATAATCTTCCAGATAGTGCCTGACGTAAAGTTCTTTACGCTTCGAGCCTTGCAAATGTGCACTATCGACGCTTTCGGTCCATTTCTCAAACAAAGAGGATGGTTCAAGTGCATTAGCAGGCATTACTGGTCCGAACCTCAGTGCCAGTTGCATCCCCATAATTGACTTCAAGCGGACTTCTGCACGTTGGCAAGCTTTCATCGTAATCCCACGAATATCCGAATCAAATCGGTATACGCGGTGCAACTGAGAGATACTTATCCCATCCTTGAATGTTTCGGTATCTTGTTTGTAAAAGCCAAGACAGTAACCTTTTAGGCGGAAATATCCAATCTCTTGAAGTAGCTTTTCAGCGGCATCTCGATTATCGAATTGCAATCCCCGTTTCTTCAAAATATCTAGTTGCCCAGCGCAATCTTTAGCTGGTCGTGTGTACGCCATAAATTTTCTCCTTACAAAAAAAGACCCCACAGAGGATACATGCAAGCAGAGGTATGTGGGGTACCATTGGGATAAGAATAACCGAAAGGAAAAAATTCGTCAACGGCTAGCTTTTCAGGAAAAGCGGGGACAATCTATATATTGTGTGTCGGTATCACGGAAAAACTAGGAAAACAGACGATTAGTCACACTAGATATTGATTTTAAATTTTTTTCAAAAAAGCGCCTGACCCCTACTTTGGACGGTGTAGGTAAGACGCAATCACAGAAACGTATTGGAGGTGATTTACATGAGCAAACGTGGCGGCTTAGGTTGCGGTGGCGCGTTCATCTTGATCTTAGGTATTGCGGTTCTGATCAATTATTGGTACATCTTTGTTGCGATCGCCGTGCTTGGTGGTGCGATCTGGTACTACTACCATCAAAAAGAAGTTCAAGACGCACAAGCGCAAGCAGACGCCGACAGACAACAATCTGAAACAGAGCGTAAGGAAGCACAGGCGGGCTCGCAGGTCGACCAGATACGCCGTTTCAAGCAATTGCTTGACGAGGGCGCGATCACGCAATCAGAGTTTGATCAGCAGAAGGCCAAGATACTCGGAAACGATGACACATTGAAATTCTGAGCATAAAAATAGCGCCTAGCCGAAATCTTTGGACGGATGGCCGGCTAGGCGCAATGTGAAATCTCACTCGATGAGTGCGCTTTTCGTATACAATTTTACCACTTAAGGAGGTGGTGATTCCAGCGTTATTACTAATCGATGTGTGAGAGCCTCGTGAAAGGTAAATACGCATGGCAACTTATATAAAATACAAATTAAAACCTAAAAAATCTATTGATGGTAAGACACTCAAGCCAGAAGAAAGGTGGATGGTAAAAGGCTATCTTGGTATTGATCCCAAGACCGGCCTAGATAAATACACGACGCTACGCGGGTTCACATCTAAGAAGTCGGCAGCAGACGGCTACGATGATGCCGTGTATGAATTCAAACATGGGCTTCGACAAGCAACACCGAAACGTCCTACAATTCGTGAGGCATACGAAAGCTGGTATCCAATGTGGAAAGATACTGTGCGTCCCGCTACACAACGCGATGCTAAGCAAAACTTTGAACATCACATCATACCTGACTTTGGCGACTATTTCGTCGACCAGCTCACCCCTATGGATATCCAGCCGTGGGTGAATAAGCTTTGCCGAAAGTTTGTCACTGGGCCGACAATTTTTGGCCGCCTGAAGATGTTATTGAAGTTTGCTGGTGGTATGGGCTGGATCACCATAAACCCCGCTGCCATGATAACAATACCTCACGATCGTAAGCGAACCAGCAATCACGCTCAGAACAACGTATACAGCATCGACGAACTTCAACAATTTTCAGATGCTCTGGATCGAGAAGCAACTGCGCTCGGAACACCCGCGATTATGCGCCGTGCATTCTTCCGAGTCATCATCTCAACTGGCGTTCGCCGAGGCGAAGCAATCGCTTTGACGTGGGATGACGTCAACTTTAAAGATAAGACAATTTCTATCACAAAGACTGTACTACCGAAATACAACGGTGTGCCTGAATCTATTGGCGAGCCGAAGACTGATCACGGTAATCGGCTGTTAAAAGTTGGCGACGACGTACTTGGTGCACTAATGCAATGGCGCAATAGGCAAGAGTCTAACGCTGCTGACAATTGGGTATTTACTTCTAGATGGGAACAACACCCCCGCATCAGTTACCTACTGCCGCAGCGCTGGATGGAGCTGATCTGCGAGCGCAACAATCTGCGTTATATTACAGTTCATGGCTTACGGCATACTAAGGCTACCCTAATGGCTGAAGACGATATCAGTGCCACAGACATCGCCGGAACGCTTGGTCATTCTAACTCCAAGTTTACTGTCGAACACTATATCCACAACACACAGGCTGGATTAAATAACGCTAGTGACAAATATAATGAATTGCTAACTAAAACCGTCTGGTCGAAATCTGGTCACAAAAATGAAAATGTTCATGAAAGCACTGGTGCGTAAGGTGGAAATGGCAAATTGCTAACTATATCGGCATACTTAACAATTGTCAATTGATTCATGATCATTTTGTGAAAGATAGGTCCTAAGACTGAATTTTTCATGAAGATGGTTCAAAAGGAGTATGTATGGGGAACGCAACATCAGATGATCATATTGAGCTGTTCGGCCAACTCTTTGCCACGCTGGCCCAAGGCTTGATGCAAAACCTTTCAATAGAAGAAATCGGCTTAACGCCTCAACAAATCATGACCTTGATCATGGTTTACTCACATCCTGGGATTACCATGAGCAACTTGGCTGAGCTGATGGGCACCACTGCCCCACAGCTGACCCGCACCATTGCGGCTTTGGAGGCCCAGAATTTTGTCAAACGCGTCCACAATCCTGATAATCGCCGGCAAGTATTGGTGATGCGCACTAAAGCAGGCGACTTGGTGGCAGAAGCGCATATGCGCAAAGTTCAAACCCGGATCAATCAGCGACTATCCGGGTTATCGGCCACCGACCATGACCAATTAAACGAGGCGATGCAAACTGCCATTCATTTATTTGCAAAAGTTGGGATCGTGCGGATGGATTCACCACACGATTCACATCCGTCCAACTAAAAAACGTCTTGCTGAAAAATCATTTTCGGCAAGGCGTTTTCTGTGCCTCTCATTGGTGCAAGGCTTGGTTGACTTGAGTTAAGGTCGGGATCGATGGGATCGCACCGTTTTGTTGAACCGCCAATGCAGATGCCATCGACGCAAAGCGCACTGCTGAAATCACGTTGCTTAAATCCGGTTGTAATTGGGCAGCTAACGCCCCAATAAAGGTATCACCAGCAGCAGTGGTATCCACAGCTTTGACTGGAAACGCAGGCACTTGGGACGCGACGTCACGTGTTGAGACATATGCCCCTTGTTCGCCTAGCGTGATGATCACCGCTGGCACGCCTTGTTGGTGAAACCACGTCGCATTGGCGCGCAAGCCGTCAGGTTGATCGATGGCAATCCCAGTGAGTTTTGTACTTTCCGTTTCATTGGGCACAATGATATCGGTGAGCTGAAGCAGTGCTTCTGGAATATCTTGGGCAGGCGCAGGATTTAAAATGGTTAAGCGATGCGCCTCGTGAGCAAGCTCAAATCCCGTGCAAATGGCTGGGATCGGGACTTCCAACTGCGCTACCGTGGTGTCAGCATTTTGCAACCGACTTGCTTGCGAGCGCACCTGCTCAGCAGTCAAGGCATAATTTGCCCCATGTTGAATAATGATCGAATTTTGACCAGTGGCTTGCAATAAAATATAGGCCTGACCGGTAGCCTCTTGCGGATTAACACTGACGCCTGTGAGGTCAAGTTGGGCATCCGTTAACACTTGATGCATGAATTGACCATTGGCATCATCCCCAACGCTGCCGATAAAAGCCACTTCTGCGCCAAGCCGAGCGGCAGCCACTGCTTGATTTGCGCCTTTGCCCCCGGCGGCTTTGGAAAAAGCGGTCATTTCAATCGTTTCACCAGGTTGGGGTAAGTTTTGAATATGTAAGATCTGATCCACATTGATACTGCCGATCACCGCGACTTGTTGGGTCATCTTGTGCCTCCCATTTCCTTGATCATAAAGTCATTTTACTGAACTGAAGCCGATGTCGCAATTATTCACTGAGCGTTCACAAAATCTCTTCATATATGTTATCATCTTCTTTATGTGTTTATTGAAATAGGAGGTCAACATGTCACGTCCCGTTAAACGTACCATCGCCATTTTAATCTTCAGTGAATTTCTGATGCTTTTAGGCATGAGCTTAATTTGGCCGGTGATGCCATTCATCAAAAATGATCTGCATCTCAGCGCCTTAGATATGGGCATTATGTCGTCACTTTACGCGTTGACGCAATTTGTGACCAGTCCGATCATCGGGCGGATGAGTGATAAACTCGGTCGCAAACCGATTTTGATCGGGGGCTTGGCATTGTTTGCCGTTTCAGAAGTGTTGTTTGCCTTGACCAATCACTTGTACATGTTTGATTTATCCCGAATCATCGGTGGCTTGGCCGCTGGGATGTACATGCCAACCGCCCAAGCCTTAGCCGCTGACGTCACCAATCATCGCCAACGTGCCAAAGTGATCGGCTGGCTGTCAGCAGCCTTATCCGGTGGCTTGATCCTAGGCCCTGGACTATCCGGAATTTTGGCCAATTACGGCTATAAAACGCCATTTTGGTTTGCGGCCGGCTTAGGCATTGCTGGGATGCTGGCGACTATCTTCTGGTTACCCGACGATCGCAAATTGGAAAAGTTCCAAGATACTTTGGTACAACCGCAAGCTTCAGCGGATTGGAAAGCCGTGCTGACCGGCCCGATGGTGATGTTATTCACCTTGATCTTGGTTTCAAGTTTTGGCTTACAAGGCTTTGAAAGTATCTACAGTATTTTTGTCAATGAAGTCTTCCACTTCACCTTGAACGATATCGCGTTGGTATTGACGTTGAATGGGATCATTTCTTTAACCATTCAGGTCTTGTTCTTTGCTCGGTTGATCATTTGGCTAGGTGAAATCAAACTTACCCGAATCGCCTTTTTCGCCAGTGCTGCGGCAGTTGGCTGGATCTTAGTCACCCATGCCAAATGGGCGGTCACCGTGGCCACGTTGATTGCCTTTACGGCTTTTGACTTGTTGCGGCCAGCGATCACGACGCTTTTGACCAAACAAAGCCGAGACAATCAAGGGGTGATCAATGGCTTGAACATGTCGCTGACATCCGTTGGCAACATTGTCGGACCACTGATTTCCAGTGCGCTGCTGGATTGGAACTATCATGTGCCTTATCTGGTTGTCGTGATTTTCTTAGCTGCCTCGTTTGCCCTCACCTATACCGTCCGCCTGCACGCAAAAACAGCTTGATGCCATTTTCGGCATCAAGCTGTTTTTGCGTCTCGTAACTATTCAGCGTCGTAAGCTTTTTGGAACAATTCAACGATTTGTTCTTTGGTCGCTTTGCGTGGGTTGGAGAAGGCATTGCCATCTTTCAACGCATTTTCGGCCATCAGTTCGAAGTCTTCAGGCTTGGCGCCTAAAGCTTTGATGGAAGTTGGGATGCCAACGTCTTTGGACATTTGACGCATGGCCTTGATGGATAATTCGGCGGCATCGCGGACAGATAAGCCGTCAACATTTTCACCCATCGCAATGGCTAAATCACGGAACCGTTCTGGGCAGGCAATGATGTTGAATTCTTCAACGATTGGCAACAACAATGCGCAGCATACACCGTGTGGCGCGTCATATTGACCACCGAGTTGGTGCGCCATGGCATGCACATAGCCAAGGTCAGCGTTATTGAAAGCCATACCAGCTAACATTTCGGCTTCAACCATCCCAGAACGCGCTTCAAGGTTGTGACCGTTAGCGACAGCTTCGCGCAAGTTTTCTTCAATTAACTTGATGGCTTGCAAGCATTGGCCATCAGTGATGCTGTTGCGGTTAGTGGACACATAAGGTTCGATAGCTTGGACGAACGCATCCATCCCAGTGGCTGCGGTCAGCTTGGCTGGCACGTCCAATTGTAAGGATGGGTCATTGAAAGAAACCAGCGGAATGTTGCGCCATGACACGACCACGAACTTCAAGTGCGTTTCTTCATTGGTGATCACACAGTGGCGAGTCAATTCAGAGCCTGTCCCTGCCGTGGTGTTCACCGCAATTAATGGTGGCAACGCATTTTCCAAAGTTTCGATCCCGGCTAACTTGGTGATATCATCCCCGTTAGTCAAAATGATCCCAGTGCCTTTACCCGTGTCATGCGCAGAACCACCACCGACAGTAATGATTGAATCACAGTTTTCAGCTAAGTATTGTGCTTTAGCCGCTTGAATGTTACGGACCTTTGGATTAGGTTCAACCCCATCATACACACTATAAGTGACACCAGCTGCTTGTAAAGAGTTTAACGTCTGTTCAACTGGACCGTCAGCCACGCCGGCTAAGAACTTGTCAGTGACGACTAAAGGATGGGTCATATTCAACATTTTCGCACGATCGCCGATTTTAGCGATGACGCCTGGGCCAAAGAAGTTCACACTTGGCATTAAGAAATCGAAGTTGGTTTTCATTGATGTAGCCTCCTGAATAATTTACCCCCTTAGTATAAGTGACTGAATTCACAATGCCAACGGACACCCACGCGAATCTGTCCGTTGACTAAAAAAGCGCTAACACACGATTGACAACACCTGCAATCACCCCCATCACCAACACCACTGCCAACAACAACACATTTAGCTGACGCCACATACTAAGCCCTGCTGGCCACAACCAAACCATGAGCAACGCCACTGCAATCAGCAAACCAATGAAAATAGGCAGCCCGATCAAGGTGTTTTTGAGATCTTGCTTGGACAAGCTTGCACCAAATGTCAATAAAATCGTCAATACCAGCCACCCGGCAACCCAGGCCCAATCTGGATTTGGCCCAAGCGTTGACAGTTGACGCAACGCCACTTTGTGAAACCATGCGCGTTTTCCAACTGCTAATAAAATGCCGCTGATCCCCCAAACCGGTGCTGCACTTGCTAAGCCCACCCCCAGACGCTGACGCAAAGAGCGGCGATTGAAGTTAAAGGTGACATGCGCCGCCGAATCTTGATCCGCTCGCATGGAAAACCCACTGATTTTCACCCCAAACAGCCAGCCAACCAGTGCATGCAATAACTCATGGACAAAGATCCCGGGCTTCATCACCCATAATTGGCTATTTGACTTTCCCGTTCGGTTGACGACTTGTTGAATCGATGCAGCATTCAGCCAAGATAAGCCTAAACTCGCAAAAACTAAAATCAGTAGCGTCAAGCCTGCAGTTTGAACAATTTCCATAAAGACGCCTTTCCATGATGTCACAATTTGATTTCATCCAATTGAAACCGGTTTTTTCAAAAATATTATGCCCTGGATTATTCATAGAATTTCAAAAAAGCAGCGCAATCCCACGATTCACACGGG
>NZ_AZEU01000013.1 GCF_001435035.1 Lacticaseibacillus manihotivorans DSM 13343 = JCM 12514 | reverse complement strand
GTCTCCTAGTGGGTCAGTCTTTTTTCTTAGTGTTCCACTTCAATTGTAAATTCAAGCATACAAAAATAGCTCACTGGACACATCGTCTAGTGAGCTATTTAGCATGTCTATGCGATTTGAGGCTTGAACAAACGTGGTTTGAGGCGTGACCATACGGCGTTGATGCCAAAAGCCGAGGCAAAGGAAAGGCACCAAGTTAAGACATAAAGCGTTAAGATCCCGACCCAGGTATTGGCTTCCATCAAGCGTTGGCCAAACAAGAGCCACAAGCATTCAGACCAAAAGACATTGGAGAGATAAGCTTTGTAGGCAAAGTTAGCAAACTTGTGGACGAACTTTGCAAAAGGGCGTTTCGCTTTGACTTGATACAAACAAAGTGTTGCAAATAATCCGATCACGGCTAGGTCGTAAAAGGTCATGGATGGCTTGTAGTAAGGCGCATTACCTAAGCTGATCGGGAAGCCGTAGCTGAAGAGTTCGTGGTTGGTCCACCAAAAGGTTCCCACAAAGACCACGACTAAGACTGTCCACCATTTCATGATAATGGGCTCAAAATGCTTGCGATATTGCCAAGCTAAGGTGCCAAAGACGCCGTAAATGAAGAAGCTGATAAACAGACGGTCAAACAAGTACCAGTCTTTTGCGTGTGGACCACCGAAGACTTGGGTGTCGTAAAACGTTAACCAAAGTCCGGCAATGAGGATGGCGCCAAAAAAGGCGATCCAACCGCGTTTGGCGTTGTGGCCACACCAGCGACCAATTGCCCAAAACAGTGGCATCAAGAGGATGAATTGCAACATCATGGTGTTGTACCACAAATGTGGGGCGGCGTTGCCGTTGACAAAATGCCATAAGAAACTGCCGATATCGTGATATTGGTTGACTTGTTGCATTTGCGGCATGATCAACAGATAAATAAAAGTCCACCAAATCGTCGGCACAAGCAATGCGTGCCACATATTTTTGAGATAGTGGCCATAAGTTAAGTCAGTGTTGTCGATGGTGGTGCGAGTGGTACTATACAAAATACCAAAAATAAAGGCTGGTGCGGTGTATTTGACCAGGTTATACATGATCCCGATGCCGGTTTGTGCACCAATGCTGGGGCTAGTCGTCAAGGCGTAGCTCATGATTGGCTGCGACATGACGGCAGTGCACGCGCCCAGCTTTAAATAATCGCCGATGTCAGCGATTGGTTCGAGCGCGGTTTTATCGCTCATTTTGGGTCCCACCTTCGCTTAAATTTGTGAGAGGTGATCGGTGGGAGTTGTCGACGTTAGTGTAACGAGTTGGCAAAAATCTTGCAAGCACTTTTTTACCAAATATTTATGAACATTTGCATTAAATGCTGAGTTCATGGGCACGCTCTGAGACAAATAAGGCGACTAAGGCGTTGGCCACTTGGCGCGTTTGGGTGTCTTCTTTGGTTTGGCCTTCAGTGAGATAAATCGTGCGGAAGGGTGGGTCTGGGGTAAGACGAGCGAGGTTTAAAAATTTCCCAGTCGCAGCCCAGGTGACTGAAGGGATAAAACCAACACCCACACCAGTGGACAACATGGCACGAATGCTGGCAGGGTCGTCGGATTCGTATTGGTAATTGAGATTCAAGTCGTGTTTTTTGAAATAGGTTTCCATGGTATCGCGTAATGGGGTATGCAGGTCCAACGAGACAATGGGCTGTTTGGATAAGGTGTCAGGTGTGATCAAACCACCTGATGTGAGGCTTGGATCCATACTGCCAATCATGATTTCTTCTGTCAGTAAAGGTACCGAACGTCGATCCGGGCGTGGCTGATGTGTCGAGATTGTGAAGTCAAATTCGCGCGTTTCGTTGACGGCGGCGATGCGTTGCGTCAATTGAATGGGAGACTCGGGGTAGATCTGATGAATGGTGGTGATGATATCTGGGATCAAAGCGGACGCCACTTCAACCAGCAAGCGAATGGGGCGCTTTTTGATGATGGGTTTAGAGACGGCTTCAACACCCATCTGAATCTGATCGAGGCCAGCTTCCACATAGTTTAAAAAGGCCCGTCCTTGATCATTTATTTGAATACCTCGGCCCACGCGATCGAATAATGGCACGCCTAACTCTTTTTCCAGTTCTTGGATCATTTTGGTCATGGCCGGTTGGCTGACGAAGGCTTGTTTTGCGCCTTGGGTGATACTGCCGGTTTGCGCGGTGTAAACAAAGCCTTGAAGTTGTGCGATGTTCATTTCTGCCTCCGATTCATAACGATTGGTTATATAGATAAGATTAACTCATTATACATCGCTATTGATTCGGCTTAAAGTAGCATCGTGAGAGTGATCGGATCCATTGTAGAGAGAAGGTCAATCGTGAGATCATTGTGGATTTTTCCTGGTCAAGGCGGGCAACACGCTGGCATGTTAAAAGATGTTGACCCAGCTTTGCGGGAACATGTTGAACAGATGCTGGATTTGAAATTGCTGGATACAGATGTTGCTTATCAAGATTCTGTGCAGCTACAAGTCGGCATTGAGTTATTGCAGGTGTCGCAGATCAATAGTTTGAAAGCTTCCGGCTTGAAGCCGAGTTTGGTGGCCGGACACAGCTTAGGGGTATTTGCCGCAGCGTATGCGATCGGCAGCTTACAACAAGACGACTTGTTTCCGTTGGTCAAACGCCGTGCGGAGTTGATGCAAGGCGCCTACCCTGAAGGTTACGGCATGGGCGTGGTGGTTGGCATGAGCCGCAAACAAGTTGAGGATTTGGTAGCGCAGGTACACTCGGATGAACATCCAGTATACGCGTCAAATCAAAATTCGGAAGATCAAACCGCGCTGTCTGGTGAATTGGCGGCCATCGATCAAGTGGTGAAGCTCGCCAAGGATCATGGCGCGACGATTGCCATGCGGCTGAAAGTGCCGGTGCCATCGCATTCACCACTGATGGCAGATGTCGCGACCAAGCTGTCCGCGTTGTTGGAATCAGTGCCGTTGACTAAACCTAACGGCATTTATCTGGCGAATAATACTGGCCACGCTGTGCGTCAGGTGCCTCAAGTTGAAGCAGACTTGAGTGGGAACTTGGCCCATCCGGTGTATTTTGAAGCAATGATGGCTGTGGCCCACGATTATCAACCAGATAGCATCGTCAACTTTTCACCAGGGCGGCCGTTTAGAAAGGTGCTAGGCCAAAAGTTTGGCGATCTGCATCAGGTCAACTTAGATCAGATGAGCGTCTCAGATGTTGAATTTTTATTGAATAAATGGGAAAGAGGTACTAATTAATGAGTGAAGCGCGTAATTGGGCAACTCATCGCGAAGCCAAAGCTGAAAAGCTTAGCAGTGTTGCCAGTTTATTGAATGGCAAGTTGGCTAAAACTAGCGATGCCAAAGCCATTTTAGAAAACTTGATCGCACCAGGCGACAAGGTGGTGCTTGAAGGGGACAACCAAAAACAAGCCAGCTTCTTATCCAAGGTCTTAGCTAGTGTGGACCCTGCTCGGGTGCATGATTTGCACATGATCATGAGCAGTATTTCTCGTCCAGAACATTTGGATATTTTTGAAGACGGGATCGCCAGTAAGATGGATTTTTCGTTTGCTGGCCCACAAAGTACTCGTGTGTCGCAAATGATCGCAGACGGTAGCTTACAAGTCGGCGATATTCATACTTATTTGGAATTATATGCCCGTATGTTTGTCGACTTGATCCCAAATGTCGTGTTAGTTGCCGCTGATAAAGTGGACCGCGATGGGAATTTGTATACCGGCAATAACACGGAAGAAACCCCTGTTATCGTTGAATCCGCAGCGTTTCATGATGGCATCGTGATCGTGCAAGCCAACGAGATCGTTGACAAAGTGCCTCGTGTTGATATTCCGGCTGACTGGGTCGATGTCGTGATCCCAGCAGATGAGCCTTATCAACTTGAACCTTTGTTTACCCGCGATCCTCAAAACATTACGGAATTGCAGATCTTAATGGGCATGATGGCCATTCGTGGGATCTACGAAAAGCATAATGTCCAATCCGTTAACCATGGTGTTGGTTTCAACACTGCAGCCATTGAATTGTTGTTGCCAACATACGGCGAACAACTGGGCTTAAAAGGCAAGATCGTGCCGAACTGGGAAGTTAACCCCACACCGACTTTGATCCCAGCGATCGAATCTGGTTGGGTTCAATCCATTCATTCGTTTGGTGGTGAAGTCGGCATGGAACAATACATCGCCGCTCGCCCTGATATCTTCTTTGTGGGACCCGATGGCTCGATGCGTTCTAACCGTGCATTCGGACAAATGGCTGGCCAATACGCGCTAGACATGTTCGTGGGCTCAACGCTACAAATTGACCAATATGGGAACTCTTCTACTGTGACCAATGGTCGTTTATCTGGTTTTGGTGGTGCGCCTAACATGGGGTCTAATCCAACTGGCCGGCGTCACTCCACGCCTGCTTGGCAAAGTTTGCGTCCTGATAACGATCCGCTTGGCAAAGGCCAAAAGCTGGTTGTGCAAATGGTTGAAACCTTTGGCTCTAACAAGCGTCCGGTGTTTGTGGATTCCTTGGATGCTGTGGAAGTGCGCAAAGAAGCCAAGCTTCAAAACGTACCGATCATGATCTACTCCGAAGACACCACCCACATCGTGACTGAAGAAGGGATCGCATACCTGTACAAGACCAGCTCCATGGCAGAACGCCAAGCAGCTATTGAAGCTATCGCTGGCGTTACCCCAGTTGGCTTGCGTTCAAACCCAGCTCAAGTCGCAGATCTTCGGGCGCGTGGTATCGTGGCCTTTCCAGAAGACTTAGGCGTCAACCGCAATCAAGCAACCCGTTCGCTGCTTGCGGCTCAAAATATGGAAGACTTGGTCAAGTGGTCTAAAGGTTTGTACAACCCACCGGCTAAATTCCGCAGCTGGAGCTAAGTCACTACTTGAAAGGAGCACGTAACATTATGGAAAAATTGCACTTTAATTACGCGGCGACCGAAAAAATTGCTCACCCCGTTCATATCGGCGTCGTGGCTTCAGGGGATTTGGAAGTGATCATGAAGCCGACGACTAACTCTGAATCAACGCTTGATATCGTTACAGGCTCAGACGGCTTTAAAGAAGTTTGGGGTAATGTGTTGACCCGCTTCTTTGATCGCTATCCACTTTTGGCCGATTTTGAAATCAATGACTTTGGCGCTACCCCTGGTGTCGTTAACTTGCGCTTAACTCAAGCAATGGAGGCGTTGAAAAATGAGTAATAGTTTTGTTGAATTACATGCACGCCAGCGCGCTTTGGCCTTGCTTGATCAAGGCACCACGCGCGAATTGATCGGGCCTTTTGATAACATGATCTCGCCTCATTTGGAACCCCAAAACATTGTGCCCGAAGCCGATGATGGCATCGTCATCATGAAAGGCCAACTCGATGGCAAAGATTCAGTGATCATTGCCATTGAAGGCGCCTTTCAAGGCGGTGGTATTGGTGAAGTTTCTGGTGCTAAAATTGTTTCAGCCTTAGAACATGTGTTAGCTGACAACGAGGCTGGCCACACGGAATATCCGATCATCATCTTGGATACGGGTGGTGTGCGGCTTCAAGAAGCCAACTATGGCTTGCTTTCGATTTCTGAAATCCATAACATGGTCATCGCGTTGAAGCAGTATGTCCCAGTGATTGGGTTGGTCCCTGGGCGCGTGGGTTCATTTGGCGGTATGTCCATCACTAATGCCTTGTTGTCTTATGTTATCGGAACTGACAAAGCCCGCATCGGCTTGAATGGCCCAGAAGTCATTGAACAAGAAGCTGGCGTGAAGGAATGGGATGCATCAGATAAGAACTTGATTTGGAACACGTTAGGCACGAAACAACGCCAAGCCACGGGCATTATTGATGAAGTGGTCGACGATGATGTCAAGGCCTTCCGGACTGCCATTTCAGCTGCGATCAACGAAAACAAAGACTCGCATCGTGATCAACGCGGGGACTTTTACTTGTCACTGCTTGATCAACTCGATCCTGCCAAACCTTTAGATATTGAAGGCTACGACAAGTTGTTTAAAGCTGTTGAGGTCAAAGAACACCACTTGGCAGCGGCTGTGTCTGGTTCCAAGCCTGGTACGAAGTCTCGTGGCCGCAACTGGTTTGAATTGTTGACTGGTATTAAAAAAGCGCAAAGTGATGTGCCAACGGTATTGCAAGCGCAAGCTGGTGGTCGTCAGTATATTGCCATTGTGCCTGATGAAAACAATCGCTTCCCACGGGTCCGTCATGGTGAAGTTGGGTTGCAAGAAGGCTACACGGTCGCATCTGTTGTTAATGATTTGATCAAAGCGGATGCCGACAAGCCTGCCGATCAAAAGACGCCGATCGTTATCGTTGTTGATGTGCCTTCACAGGCTTATGGCTATAAAGAAGAACTGATCGGGATTCACATGTCTTTGGCTAGTGCCGCCAGTGCTTATGCCCGGGCTCGCCAAGCAGGGCACAAAGTCGTTTCCTTTATCCCAGGTGACGCGGTTTCCGGTGGCTTCTTGGCTCAAGGCTTACAATCCAACCGATTAGTTGCCTTAGATGATTTGGATATCACTATCCAAGCCATGAGTAAAGCCTCTAGTGCCCGCATTACCCAGCGGACTATCGCTGAGCTCGAAGAAGCGACTAAGCACGTGCCGGCTATGGCTTACGATATTGAAAACTATCAAAAGCTCGGCTCCTTATACAACCTGATTAAGGGCGTTAAAGGCTATGACTCAAGTGACGAAGCTGTCAAAACTGTCAAAAAGGCCTTAGATGAAGCCTTTAAGAGCCTTGAAGGCGTGAAGCCTGACTTGTCCTTCCGCTACACCAACGACATTGCCGTAGAAGGTGTTGCTGGTGGCCGTAAAGCCACCAACAAAGTTCGTGCTTTGATGGATGCCCAATGGAACAAGTAGCGCCACATACGCTCATTCGGCTAGACCCTGTCAGCTTGATCACTGATTCGGCCTTGCCTGAGTGGGCACAAGCCATGTTAAATGAATCACCGTACGTGATCGTGCGGCGTGGCTGCCAGGCCGACCGGATTCCGGTCGGCCTTCGTGGCTATCAGAAGTCTCAACGTTTTGGCGCATGGATCGAACCTTCACAAATCGCTGAAACCGTGACGCCACATCAAGCGTTAGGGCTATTACAACACCTATCGCCTGAGCGTGCGGCGTTGCCGGCGTTTCAAAAGTTGACGGCGTTATTGCCGTTGCTTTCAGGCTTTGAATGGGGTGTTGGGGGCAGTTTGCAGTTTGAACTGGTTACTGGCCTTAAAATGGCGCGAGCGGTGTCTGATGTCGATGTGATCATGACTAGACCTGAGACGCCAATGACGGTGCCTGAAGCACAGGACTTGATCTCAGAACTTAAGGCAATCGCGGGCGCCCATGCGGACATTCAAGTGGTGCATGGACAAGCTGGCTTTTCACTAGAAGAGTACGCTCAAAATCGGGCAGACTCGATTTTGATGAAAACCAGTCATGGTCCGGTGTTGTCTGAAGATCCATGGCATTTTAAGGAGGCATAGTTTGCAAGTGCTAGTACCTGATGCAAGTTTAGCTGTTGAAGTAGCAGGTAGTGGGCGACCGCTAGTCTTTGTCAACGGCTTTGGCAGCTACAAAGAGATTTGGTGTGATCAAGTTAAAAGCTTTTCCCGACGGTATCAGACGGTATGTTTTGATGCCCGTGGGCAAGGGGAGTCAACTGGCGTTGTCGCATCTGATCTGGCCATGCAAGCGGCGGACTTGGATCAGGTGTTGGTGCAACTATACTTACAGCGGCCAGTTTTGATCGGACACTCCATGGGTGCTAGCGTGATCTGGGCTTGGCGACAAGCTCACCCTGATGCCTCAATTGGCGGTATCGTGGTGGTGGATCAATCACCGAAAATGATGAATGACGCGACGTGGCATTATGGCTTTGTGGATCTGACAAAAGAAACGGCAGAAATGCAACTGACGTCACCACGTCCCGGACACGAGACCTTGCGCGGAATGGCACCACAGGTCATGGCGCAGTTTCTCAGAGCCGAAAGTCGTCATCCATTTGACCGGCCTACTGGGAATGCCTTGTTGAAAAACCACTTTGACGCTGATTGGCGGCATGTCGTGATCAAAGAGCCTGAACCAGTTTTGTATGTTTGTGCGGCACAGTCGCCTTATTTTCCTATTGATTATGGCCCATGGCTCGAACAACAAAATAACCAGTTGCGGGCTGTGGTCTTGCAAAATTGTGGCCATGATATTATGGCTGAAGTCCCAGAAGCGTTTGATCAAACGCTACGACATTTTCTGATGCAACACGCTTGAAAGGAGCACTATGAAACCAGAAGAATTGGCGCGACTCGCTACCCGCGCTTTACTATATGAGGTCAGCGTCAATCCCAAACCCGGCTTGGTGGATCCAGTCACCTCAGGTCCACACCCTGATATGTCGGTGTTTACCTTTATCGATTCTAGCTTGAGTTTGCAACCGTATTTGACGATTTGCGCGCAAGCTGGCGATGGCTGGGTCGGGACGTTACCGGAGTTGTTTGCGTCGTTACGTCGTGCTGGTATCACGGCAGAGCGTGAGATGTTTGCGGCTACCAACGGGGTCAACACGCATAAAGGTGCGGTGTTTTCACTGGGTATCTTGGCTGCGGCAGTGGCTTTTGCCGAAAAACATGCCGATGTCTCGGTTCAAGGTGTGGTGCAAGGCATGTTGGCAGGGCTTTGTGAACACGATTTTGCTGGGGTCAAGGACTTGCCAAAGTCTGAGTTGACCGCAGGGGAGACCTTGTACGTTGAACACGGCTTAACTGGCGTGCGTGGTGAAGCAGAATCTGGATATTCGAGCGTGTTTGACGTTGGGTTACCTGCATTTAAAGCTTCATCTGGAACACTGAATGAACGCTTGTTGGATACGTTAATGGCGATCGTCACCAAATTCACCGACACTAACTTGATCCATCGCGCAGGGACGCTGGCTATTTTGCCAAAAGCCCAAGCACAAGCTCAGGCAGTACTTGATGCAGGTGGGGCGCAAAGTGAGGCAGGGCGCGTGTTGTTAGATCAGATGAATGACGACTTCTCGGCGCAAAACCTAAGTCTTGGTGGGTCAGCGGATATGTTGATCTTGACTATCTTTATGGCGCTGGTCGAAGGAGATCTCTGATGAATGACGAAAACCCAATGTGCCACACTGGCATGACTTGCCATGAAGGCTGCCCTTGTGCTGGGTCGCACTCCAAGTGTCAGTGCGACATGACCACACCTGATCAATGTTCGTGCGGCAGTTTGTGTAAGAGCCAGAAAATGGTTGAGCAGCTGAAAAATAAATAATGTATTGAAATAGCGCATGCTAGGAGAGATTCCTGGCATGCGCTATTTTGATTAACATCGTTCCTTATTCTACAAAAATGTAGTGCAAGCCTTGCGTAACAAAAAGTGTCGTGTTAAAATGAAATTGTAAACGAAAACATGTTAGACGGAGGTGAACAGTCATCTTAATAACTCGTACTTTTAGGCCTTCAGAAGCAGATTTAAAGCGGATCTCTGAGATGATGCAGCCAGGTGAGACCGTGTCATCAGTCATTGTGTCCTGCATGGAAGAAACGTTACAAAATGCCCCAAACAGCTGGAAGAATGTCAAGGCACAATATGATGATGTTCCAGTTAAGAGCATCAGAGCTTTGCGAGATCCGATTTCGGTATCTGTAGATTCAGCGGTATATGTAGAGGTAGCTAAGTTATTAAAGGAGGGATTGGGAGCTAAACGGGTTCATTTCTCGTTGATAGCACGATTAACCATTTTTCTCGCGTATATCCGCCACACTGAGCAGCTCAAACCAGAAACGGTTGGTAATGGCCGACCAGCAGTCGAGGATCTGGATATGCTGGAGAAAGTCATACAGACACTGAAACATGACCAAGGCGGAGAATTTCGGCTGAAGCTTCTAGATTTGATCAATCAACAATCAAGCAATAGAAAGGACTAGCACATGAAAAAATTTGATCTCATTACTCTCTTTTTAACGAAACCTGGAATGGCGCTGTCGTACGACGATTTGAAGCAAGCCTTCTATAAACGCTTGCTTTCTTCAACACCGCAACGCTTTGCCGGAATGCTCGGCGGGGCAACCGCGGGTAATTTCATCCGCATTGATCCTAAGACCCGAATGGTCGAATGCATTCGGTAATTCGAATATACATCAGAACAAACTAATAGCTTATGCTAAGTAAGAAAATTTTAGCATGAGCTATTTTGGCGTGAGTGCGGGGCATATCTGCTATTGTTCATCGTAATTCCTCCTCAAAATAGAAATCATTCTGCATGTCGTCGTGAGGTAATTGTTTGCGGCGGTAATTTGGGCGTTAAAAATTTCTGGTGGATCTTAAATTGTATTGCTTCGCTTTCTCTTTTCTTGATATGCCAAAAGAAAATTCTGTAATGAACCATGGATACCAGGGTCGGCACAATTTTTTGCTTCACCGTCGATCAAATCTTGAGCTAGATATTCAGCAGTACTGCCGCAAGCACACGGACAAAGCCAGTAATTGCCGTGCCTGTTTTCGAATGCGCCAGTCCTGCTATGTACGGTTAATTGATCATAAACATGTCCAGTTAAGTCGCGCAACAGGTTGGCAGTGCGAACGCCGCTAAATACTGGAATGTCACCATCGGGAAAAAGGGATTTAACTTTTTCCCATTGCGCTGGCATCGCGTCTGATAGCGTGGCAAACGTGCCAAGGGAATAAACGGTGCCTTGAACGTTAACTCTAGCCTGAAATTGATTGGTTTTCGTTAAGTAGATGCCAACGGGTAAGCCAGTAAACGTCATATTAATTCCCCCTTTTATATATATTCTTAAAATGGTGATCGCGGTTACAAGATTTTTTCTTTCTTTCAACATAAGCTTTTCACTATACACAAAAAAGAGACCTCTGTAATAGAGGCCTCTAGTAGATGTTTGAACGTTATGGGGCTGCATTTGATTCCGTGATAGGGGATACAGAATCAAAGCTTTAATGCCGTTGATCAAGCATCAAACGTCTTGGATTCAACGTCTGAAATGAACTGGCGAAGATGTGCAAAATAGACATCAGGGTTATCGATCATGTGATGATGACCAGCATCAGGCGTGGTGACTAAACGGGCGTGCGGAATATCTTCTGCCATACGTTGCGCAGCTTTTAGCGACATAGTTTCGTGTTCACCAAAGGTCAACAGCGTTGGCATCGAGATGTTTTTGATCTGGTCGCGAATGTCAAAGCCTTTGAGTTTGCCAGTGACGACGAATTCATTGTCACCTTGAAACTCGTGATATACCGTTAAGACTGCAGTGGAGATCAGGTGGCTGATGCCGCTTGGTTTGCGACCAGCATAGCTTTTGTTGAGGATATCAACGGCGGCTTGGTAGCGTTCATCTGACCAATCACCCTTGGCCTCAACTTCATGCATGTATTTCACAGTACTTGGTGGCAAGGCGTCTTCGCGGCAGGCTTCAACATGTTCGACGTATTCTTCAGTGTTGTCGATCATTGAGGAGATGATGGCACCTTTGAGGTGTTGACCATACTTTAAGGCATACAGTTGAACGAGTTCGCCACCCCAGCTTTGGCCGATCAAGTAAAAGTGGTCAAGGCCTAGTTGTTGGCGGACTTCTTCGACTTCTGACAAGTAGTACTCTGTTGTTAGATATTGCTTGTTTTCAGCTTTGGAGAAGTCTGGTTGATCTGAATAAAAGCTACCCAGTTGATCATACATGGTGACTTGAACGCCTAGTGGGGCAAGCTTTTGAGCGAAGTTTTCGAAATACTCGTGGTTCCCACCAGGACCCCCGTGCAAACACAACAAATGAATATCGCCATGTCCTTGGGTGTTGGTCCACAGATGATAGCCGTTATCCAAGGTAATAATGGTCGTACCTGTTTTCATAAAATGCCTTTCGTTTGGTTACTTGATCGTCGCGCCGATGAAGCTGACCGTTGAGTTTGCGCTATATTGCAGGCCTTTGACGGAAGCCTTGGTCAAATGCGCAGTCCCGGCTTGATACATTGGGATCACACCTAGGTTTTGGCCGAGGATCTGATCGGCTTTGATCATGTCGTCCCAGCGCTTGGCGTCGTTGGTGGCATCAGTGGTTTGAGAAGCTTTGATGAGCTTGTCGTATTCGCTGTTAGACCATTGACCGAAGTTGTAGTCGGCATCGGTGGTAAATAAGCTCAAGAAACTGATCGCGTCTGGGAAGTCGGCGCCCCAAGTTGAAACCAACATGTCAGTTTTGTGTTGGGCCGCTTGTTGCAATGCAGATTGCACTGGCAGCGCTTGGGTGGTGACTTTCAAGCTGACGCCGTCTTGGCTGAGTTTAGAGAAGGCAGATTGAACGTATTCCAGCGTCGCTTTTGAGGTGCTGCTATCATAACCGGTCAAGGTGAAGGAAAGGCTTGTTTGGTTGAGTTCTTTCATGCCTTCTTTGAACAACCGCTTGGCTTTGGCTAAGTTGTAAGTGGCGTAAGCGTCAGTCTTCTTGCTGGCAACCTTGGCAAAGTCTTGCTTGTCAGCGTTGTATTGCATCTTTGATGGGACCAGTTGTGACAAGCTGGTGGAGCCGTCGCCTAAGACCTTTTTGATGAAGGCGTTGCGGTCTATTGACAACGACAAGGCTTCGCGGATCTTGGCATTCTTAAATGCTGGGACGTTGTTAGCGTTTGGCACAAGGTAAGTTGAAGAACTGCCTAACTCGGTGTTATAAGCCGCAGATTTTTGGTTGGCTGTGGCGTTATTGCCTGAGATCTGAATGTCTTGCAGGTTGTTGGCATGGTAGAGGTTGATCGCGGTACTGGCGTCTTTGACCACTTGATAGTTCAATGCAGTGATCTTCACGTTTTTTTCGTTCCAATAATCTTTGTTCTTGGTTTCTTTCCAAGTGGTGTTAGAACTCTTCCAACCTTTTAAGATGTAAGGACCGTTGAAGGTAAGGGTCTTTTGGGTTCTGGTGCAAAGTTTACTCAGGGAGAGTGCATCCTGTATCATGAATTGAAACT
>NZ_AZEU01000117.1 GCF_001435035.1 Lacticaseibacillus manihotivorans DSM 13343 = JCM 12514 | reverse complement strand
CGAATCTAAACGAAGTGTTGGCAAGCGTTTCGGAATTGCGCATATGATTTTTCTGGTTGTTGTAGGAATTTATGAGCAACATGGTAGAAAAGGGTTGATAGCGCCTCCAAAAGTTACTGGAGAATTTCGAGTCAATCTAGTAGAGTGGAAGCAAGAACACCACGCATCTCTCACTGAAACTTGTGCGCACTTTGCCTTTCGCTCAAGGGCTAGTATCGGCATTTGGGAACGTATTTACTTCACCGAAGGCAAACAAGCGCTTCTCGCATTACAGCAAGGAGTGAAACCTCATCGTCCAAGAAAGTGTACAACAACGGCTGAAACGCCTGGAAAAAGAGAATTTATCGTTGCGGATACAGAACGACGCCTTAAAAAAATTGGCAGCCTTGAGAAAGCAACAAACAAAGAAATCAGCGAAGTCATCATCGAACTCAGGGCCAAGTACAAATTAGCTGATTTGATTGATGCTTTACCTATCAGCATGTCTGTGTTCCAGTACTGGCAAAAGAAATTGAGTCAACCAGATCCAGACGAAGAACTGAAATATCGAATTGGCCTAGTTTTCAACGCACATCATGGAAATTACGGCATTCCCCGGATAACACCGGAGGTGCGAGCAATGTACGCGGCAGAAGGCCGCCAAGAACCAAATCACAAACGTATTCAACGTGTGATGCATGAAATGAACATACATTGTCAGAAGTATGGAAATCGTACTCGCAAGTACGATTCCTCTAAGGGCCCTTCTGGCAAGAAAGCAAAGAACAAGCTGAGCCGGCGGTTCATGACCGATCGACCGCTACAAAAGCTTGTTTGTGATGTCACAGAACTACAAGCCGGTAATGGCGAGAAAGTGTACCTAGAGGTCATCAAAGATCTCTACAGCAACCGAATCTTGGAGTGGGAACTCTCAACGCATCCGACACTCCAATTTAGTCTGGCACCATTAGAGCGATTAGTAGTAGCTTTGCCTCAGACGGGGTACCAGATCACCTTACATACCGATCAAGGTTGGCAATACCAGCATCGTTCTTGGCATCGTCTTCTACGCAAGGGTCACATCCGTCAAAGTATGTCCCATCGCTCGACGTGCCTTGATAATGCGGCCTGTGAAACTGTGTTCAATAAGCTCAAAGCAGAGATGACTCCGGCCAAAGAATACTCAAGCGCAAAGGATTTAATGATGGCAGTCGATGAATGGATGATCTACTACAATGAAAATCGAATTCAAACACGACTAGGCAGTATATCGCCGTCAACATTTGAACACCGGAGTGAAATCAAGTATAGCTTTTATCTAAGGCTGGATTCTCAAAGGACTTCAGAGACTATCAAATAAATTGTTATATAAAAACAAGGTAACTCATCAAGAGTTACCTTGCGTCTAAATCATATTCAGTTCCAACAAATTGGGTAAAGGTCA
>NZ_AZEU01000116.1 GCF_001435035.1 Lacticaseibacillus manihotivorans DSM 13343 = JCM 12514 | reverse complement strand
GTGTACCGCTGGAAATTTGATTAGGGAATCCGTGCTGTTATCTCCTGCTTACGATCCTCCTGCGTCGCCTAAAAAATCACTGAGCGCAAGCAAAAAGTGTGAAGGCGGACTGGTCATCAGTCGTGGCGCTCTTGGCGATTTTTTACCTAGAGTCCAGCGACAAGGAGATCCACTCGCGGCGACGCGAAGCTAGTTGCGAGTTATCCAATTCGCGTCATTGCTCTACTTCGGTCGCCATGACCAGTCCGCCGGAATACTTTTTGCTGGAGCTCAGTGATTTTCGTCCGCGTAAAGAACACAAAAGCGGTAGGACAATTTGTCCTACCGCTTTGTTGGTTATTGTTTCTTCTTCAAATCTGCCAAGAGTTGATCGATCCGAGAACCATAAGCCACAGACTTATCTTGCTCGAATTTGATTTCTGGCGTTTTGAATAACTTGATGCGTTGGCCGACTTCGCGGCGGATCAAGCCAGTGGCCTTATCTAAGCCTGTTTGCGCTTCAGCGATTTTCTTTTCGTCATCGGAAAGAATGCTGAAGTAAACGGTGGCTTCTTGGAGGTCGCCGGTGAGATTGATGCCGGTGATGGTCACACCTTGCACCCGTGGATCGTTGACATCTTTTAACAAAATGTCGTCGATTTCACGTTGGATCTGGGTTTCTACCCGACCAATACGATGCTTCATAGGTTTCTCCTTGGGCAATCAAACCTGGCTTACTTAACTGGAACTTCTTCCATGGAGTAAGCTTCGATTTGGTCGCCTTCCTTGACGTCGTTGTAACTAGCGATCGTCATCCCGAATTCAAAGCCGGTCTTGACTTCCTTAACGTCATCTTTGAAACGACGCAAGGAACCCAATTCGCCTTCGTGAATCACAATGCCGTCACGGATCAAGCGGACTTTAGAGTCACGCTTGATGAAGCCGGAATCCACGTAGCCACCAATAACGGTGCCGACTTTGGAAACGCTGATGGTTTCTCGAACCGTGATTTGACCGGTAACTTTTTCTTCAAAGGTTGGGTCAAGCATACCTTTCATCGCGGCTTCGACTTCATCGATGGCCTTGTAAATGACAGAGTGCAAGCGGATATCAACATCGTCTTGATCCGCTTGGGCTTTGGCTTGTGGCGTAGGCCGGACATTAAAGCCGATGATGATGGCGTTAGACGCACTGGCCAAGGTCACATCAGATTCGTTGATGGCACCAACGGCTTGATGGATGATGTTGACGCGAACGCCTTCAACTTCGATCTTCTTAAGCGATCCCGCAATGGCTTCAACAGAACCTTGAACGTCGGCTTTGATGATGACGTCAACTTCTTTCAGTTGACCTTCCTTCATCGTTTCAAACAAGTTGTCTAAGGTGACGTGAGCGTTGGATTGACGTTCTTTATCTTGCGCGCGCTTAGCACGTTCTTCACCAGCCGCACGAGCCGTCTTTTCATCGTCGAAGACCACGAAGCGATCAGCAGATTGTGGCACGTCGTTTAACCCAGTGATTTCAACTGGCATTGCAGGAATGGCTTCCTTGACCCGACGACCACGATCGTTGGTCATGGTCCGGATGCGGCCATAGGTGTTGCCGACAACGACAGGATCGCCGATGTGCAAAGTCCCTTGTTGAACCAAAACAGTGGAAACTGGGCCACGGCCTTTGTCCAAACGAGATTCGATCACAGTACCGACAGCCTTTTGATCAGGGTTAGCCTTGAGTTCCAAGACGTCAGCTTCCAGCAAGATCATTTCCAACAATTCGTCGATGTTTTTGCCGAACTTAGCAGAAATTTCAACGAAAATGGTGTCGCCACCCCATGATTCTGGAATCAATTCGTATTCTGCGAGTTGTTCCATGACATGGTTCGGGTTAGCCCCTGGCTTATCGATCTTGTTGACCGCAACGATAATTGGCGCATGCGCTGCTTTGGCATGGTTGATGGCTTCAATGGTCTGAGGCATCACACCATCATCCGCAGCAACAACTAAGACAATGATATCGGTGATATCAGCACCACGCGCCCGCATGTTCGTGAAGGCCGCGTGCCCTGGCGTATCCAGGAACGTGATCACACGGTCGTTCAAGCGCGTTTGGTAAGCCCCGATATGTTGGGTGATCCCACCGGCTTCGCCTTCAGTGACATGCGTGTGACGTAATTTATCCAAAAGCGTCGTTTTACCATGGTCAACGTGACCCATGATGGTGACCACTGGTGGCCGAGATTGCAAGTTGTCTGTGCTAGTCGTTTCTTCTTCAAAGACCTTATCCAAGTCGGTGATATCTTCTTGGACTTTTTCTTGAGCGTCAATGCCGTAGTCAGTGGCGATCAATTCGATCGTGTCTTTATCCAAAGATTGGTTTTGGTTGACCATCACACCAAGCATGAACAACTTCTTGATGATTTCAGCTGGTTCGCGGTGCAAGATCTTACCCAGATCTTGCGCGTTCATGCCGACGGTGTAAACCAAAGTTTCTGGTAACGGACGATCTTTACGCTGTGGCATCGGCTTCTTTGGTGCAGATTGTTGTTGGCGACGCTTGTTCTTCTTGTTACGACGGTTGTTACGGTTGTAGCCGTTACCGTTGTTGTTACCGAAGTTGTTGCGGCCATTGTTACGGCCACCGCGGAAGTTATTGTTGCGACCATTATTATCATTGCCTTGTGGCGCAGATTCAAAATGATTCCGGGCTGGACGCGGTGCAGTGGTTTGTTGTTGCGAAGCCGTTGCTTGTGGGCGACTGTTTTGAGCCGGACGCGCATTGTTGTTAGCAGGACGGCTTTGTTGGGCCGGACGAGCAGAGGCTGCAGGCTTAGCAGCTTGTTGTTGGGCCGCTTTTTGCGCTGCTTCTTGTTGTTGCTTCTTAGCCGCTTTGGCAGCTTGTTGTTGCTTCAATTGTTGGATGAACTTTTCGTCATTGCCAGCAACTGGACGCGGTTGAGAGTTGGCAGCAGTGGCGCGGCCAGCACGTGGCATTGGGCCAGTTTGTTGGTTGCGGTCATTGCGACGATTGTCACGGTTGCGATTGTTGTTATTGTTTGGACGCCCGTTGTTGCTTTGAGCGTTGCGATCGTTGGATCGGTTGTTGTTATTGTTCGTGCGGTTATTCTCCCGGTTCCCAGATTGTGGGCGACCGTTGTTTTGGTTATTGTTTCGGTTTTGGCCACCGCGTTGATTGGATTGTTGCGCTGCATGTGGACGGCGGATGGCAGACTTGGAAATCAAAGTCTTCCCATCTTTGGTCTTTTGGCTGGCATGATGCGTGCTAGGTGCAGGTTGTGTTGCAGGTTTGGCTTCAGCCTTTGATGCAGCTGGCTTTTCTGCAGGCTTAGTTTCAGCTTTTGGCGCAGCAGCTTTTTCAACCGGCTTAGCAGCTGGTTGGCTAGTGCCACCCATTGCTTTGCGTACTGTTGCTTCTTGTGCTGGTTCCATGGTCGATTGATGACCTTTAAATTCGATGCCCGCCTTCGCAGCTGCTTCAATGACAGCTTTTGATGGGACATTCATTTCTTTGGCAAATTCATAGACTCGTTTTTTGCCCATTTCTTCACGCTCCCTGTTTAATTTAGGTGAGCAGCTTTATCAGCTTCTTGGCGAAACCTTGGTCTTGCACAGCCACTGCTGTGCGCGGTGCACCGATCGCATCGGAAATATCCAACTTGGTGAAACTTGAATTGATCGGGACCTCATAAAAGCTACTTTTATCAGTAAATAATTTTTTCGTGTTATCACTGGCATCGTTAGCGACGATCACTAACTTGGCACTGCCATCGCGAATGGCACTTAAGACGAACCCTTCGCCCATGGTCAGCTTACCAGCTCGGCGCGCTAAACCTAACAGATTAGCGGCTTGTTGTTGTGGGGTCATTTGCTTTTATCTCCGAAGAGTTCCATGCGGGCTTTCTTGTGGTCCACGTAGGCAAACAACTCATCATAAAATGCCGGATCGACAGCTAATTCAAACGCTTTGTCGATCACTTTCTTGGCTTTGGCTTGCGCGATAGCTTCTGGCTTTAAGGCCACATAAGCCCCGCGGCCAGCCGCTTTGCCCGTGGGATCGATTGAAACAGTGCCGTCAGCGTTTTTAACGATGCGGACCATTTCTTTTTTAGGAAACATCTCACCACTCAGCAAATCTTTACGCATTGGGATCTTGCGAACTTTTGCCATGATGGCCTCCTATTCTGCTGAATCCGATTCAGGATCTTCAGCTGGCGCGTCAGATGCTTCGGTTTCAGTTGCTGGTTGATCATCAACGGTAGCGTCAGTTTGCGCTGCTGCTTGGTCGTCTTCAGCAAATTCATCATCGTCGACGAATTCCACTTCAGATTCTGGCTTGATGTCGATCTTGTAGCCAGTGAGCTTAGCAGCTAAGCGCGCGTTTTGACCTTTTTTACCGATAGCCAAAGACAATTGGTAATCAGGCACGATGACCGTGCAAGAACGGTCGTTGTCTTCGTCGTTGAACTGCACGGCGATGACTTGCGCTGGGTTTAAGGCGTTGGCGATATAATCAACTGGATCTTCTTCGTATTGCACCACGTCCATGTTTTCGCCAGACAATTCGTTGACCACTGCTTGGACACGCGCACCTTTAGGGCCAACTGTTGTGCCGACTGGGTCAACACTTGGGTTATTAGAACGCACCGCTAACTTGGTGCGATCGCCGGCTTCGCGAGCGATGCCAGCAATTTCGACGACGCCGTCAAAAATTTCAGGCACTTCTTGTTCAAATAAGCGCTTGACTAAACCAGGGTTGGTCCGAGACACGAAGACTTGTGGGCCTTTGGTGGCATTTTCAACTTTGGTGACGTACACCTTGATGCGATCATGGGCTTCGTAGTGTTCGTTTGGCATTTGATCTTGCTTGCCGAGGACGGCTTCGATCTTGCCTAAGTTCACATAGATGAACTTGTTATCGCGCCGTTCCACCACACCAGACATGATTTCTTCTTCATATTGAGAATATTCATCATAGACGATAGAACGTTCGGCTTCACGCACACGCTGCATGATCACTTGCTTGGCCGTTTGGGCAGCGATGCGGCCGAAGTCTTTAGGGGTGACTTCAAAGCGGATCTCGTCGCCGATTTCATAAGCGCGGTTGATCGCTAATGCATCTTTTAAGCTGACTTCCAAGCGGGAATCAAACACTTCTTCAGTGACTTCTTTGACCGCATAAACGTGGATGTCACCACGATCTTGATCAAACGTCACTTCAACGTTTTGCGCTTGGTTGTAGTTGCGCTTATAAGCACTGGCCAAGGCTTGTTCCAGCGCATCGATAACGATGGCTTTTTTCACGCCTTTTTCTTGCTCTAAGGCGTCAAGCGCCTCAATCATTTCCTTTGACATACTGATCTTCCTTTTCTACAGATTAAAACTCGATGGCTAAGCGCGCCTTGGCAATGGCACTGCGTTGGAATTCTTGATCGAATTTACGCGCCTTATCCTTGAGCGTCAAAGTCAATGTTTCGGCATCAAGGGACTTGAGTGTGCCTTCATAGACTTTCTTGCCATTAACTTTGGAAAACAGTGAAATGTGAATATAATCGCCCACTGCATTTTGATAATCTTGCTCGTTTTTTAAAGGACGTTCGGCACCAGGGCTTGAGACCTCCAAAAAATAAGCTTGCGGGATCGGATCGGGATCCATGGCGTCGAGCTTTTCAGACAGCGCCTCGGATACCAACACGCATTCATTCAGTGAAATGCCGCCGGTTTTGTCCACGTAAACGCGTAAATACCAACTGCCGCCTTCTTTAACGAATTCAATATCACTGAGATAAAAGCCGTTGTCAGCCAAAATCGGATTCACGATCGCAGACACGGTTTCGACAACTGTACTCATACTTCCCCCCCTTAACTTGTATTGGAGTTGACATCGTCCATGAAAAAGAGTGAGCATCGCTGCTCACTCCTCCGCCGACATCATAATTACTACAACTAATTTACCACATGAAACCAGTCATTGCAACTGTGTTGTCAATTGAAAAACTTGACACCTGCTTGGGTGCGTGCCGCCATCTGGCGTCAGTGAACTAGCTCCGCGGCTCGGCGGAAATCATCTCTCGTGGCCGGCACGCTCGATGATTTCCACCTCCCCGCTCCACTAGTCCACTGACCCCAAATGGCTACACAACAGCCTTGTTCAAAAACATGGTTTGATTGACTATCACGACAACATATATTTCATAGCACAATATATAAACGCAATGGTGATATAAAACTAATCGTATGGAAGAAAACCATGGGATATTTCTAGACCCGTCAATCATTCCGGCCGATCTCACACCTGAGAATTATGACTAAATGTAGAAAAGCTGAGGACGGAAGGTCGCTGAACGAAGGCTGGACAGGCATCAGCCGTCGCACTGTTGTAAGGGGTTTACCCCTTACAACGGTGCAGAATACAAGATCCACTCGCGGTTTTTACGAGTTAGCTTTTATTCTGCAGACAAAGTGAAATGCCTGTCCAGCCGCAGTTCAGCGGCCTGGAGTCCTTAGCTTTTCGTGAATTGGACTAAAACAACCCGTCAAATAACGAGAGTTGGTTTTCGTCTGGTAAGTGATCGAGGACATGGTTTTCAGTCATGTAATCGATCAAGGTCTTGGACACTTTGCCGCGCTTGGCCAAATCTTCTTTAGATAAGAAAGGTTTTTCTTCACGAGCAGAGACGATTTGCTTGGCGACGTTATCACCTAAACTCGGCACCGCGCGGAATGGTGCGAGTAGTGTGTGGTCGTCAACGATCAAGAAATCATGGGCATCAGACTTGTCGATATCCACCATTTGGATCTTGAAGCCGCGTTCGAGACATTCGTTGGCGATTTCAAGGATGGTTTGCAGGTTCTTTTCTTTCGTCGAGGCCTCCATACCTTTGTCGGTGATTTCCTTAATCGCTGCTTTCACTGCTTCTTTACCATGACTCATCGCGGCCAAATCGAAATCTTCAGCGCGCACTGAGAAGTATGAAGCGTAATACACCAATGGGAAGTACACCTTAAACCAAGCGATCCGCAAACCCATTAAGTCATAAGCGGCGGCATGGGCTTTCGGGAACATGTACTTGATCTTCAAACAAGAATCGATGTACCAATCAGGAACGGATTCATTGTCGCGCATCGCTTGTTGCCATTCATCTGGGATTCCGCGGCCTTTACGCACGTGTTCCATGATGTTGAACGCCATGGAGTCATCCATCCCCCAGTGAATCAAATCCATCATGATGTTATCACGACAGCCGATCACTTCTTTAATGGTGACGACTTTGTTTTGGATCAATTCTTCGGCGTTGCCTAACCACACATCTGTGCCGTGAGACAAACCAGAGATTTGCAATAACTCAGAAAAATGCTTCGGATGCGTTTCTTCAAGCATCCCGCGCACAAACCGCGTCCCAAATTCTGGCACCCCAAGCGTCCCGGTTTTTGAACCGATTTGCTCAGGCGTCACCCCAAGAGCTTCAGTGCTTGAAAACAGCGACATCACACCAGGATCATCCATGGGAATCGACTTTGGTTCAACCCCAGATAAATCTTGCAACATCCGGATCATGGTCGGGTCATCATGCCCCAGCACATCCATTTTCAAAATGTTGTCATGAATCGAGTGGAAATCAAAGTGGGTGGTTTTCCATGCGGCGTTTTGATCGTCGGCAGGATATTGAATCGGCGAAAAGTCGTAAATATCCATGTTGGCTGGCACAATCAAAATCCCTGCCGGATGCTGTCCAGTCGTCCGCTTGACCCCAGTGGCGCCTTTAGCCAAGCGATCGATTTCCGCGCCGCGGATCATTTGGCCGGTATCGCGTTCGTAAGCTTTGACATAGCCATAAGCCGTTTTATCGGCGACGGTGCCGATGGTCCCAGCGCGAAAGGCGTGATCTTCCCCGAATAACACTTTAATGTAGTTATGCGCGACGGGCTGATAATCCCCAGAGAAGTTTAAATCGATATCAGGGACTTTATCCCCTTTAAACCCTAAGAAAGTTTCAAAGGGAATATCTTGACCATCTTTGACCAGTTCTGCGCCACAGTTGGGACAATCTTTATCCGGTAAATCAAAGCCGGACCCATATTCCCCTTTGGTAAAGAATTCGGAATATTGACACTGTGGACAGCGATAATGCGGCGGCAATGGGTTGATTTCCGTGATGCCAGACATGGTCGCCGCTAAACTTGACCCGACAGAACCCCGTGACCCAACCAAGTAACCGTCTTTGTTGGACTTCAATACCAGTTGTTGGGCAATGTTGTAAATCACGGCAAACCCGTTGCCGATGATCGACTTGAGTTCTTTGTCCAAACGGGCGGAAACAATTTCAGGCAGTGGATCGCCGTACAACTTATGGGCAGTATCCATCACGTCTTTGGTCAAGTTTTCCTTCACCCCAGGAATATCTGGCGTGTAAAGTTTGGTTTTGACTGGCGTGATGCTGCCATCGATCCAATCGGCCACCACATGGGTATTGTCGACGACGATTTGATGCGCTTGATCTTCTGGCAACCAGCTGAAGGCATCGAGCATTTCTTTGGTGGAGCGGAAATGCACATCGGGTAAGCTGTGACGGTTCAGCGGGTTGGCCCCGCCTTGCGAATGAATCAAAATTTTGCGATACACGGCATCGGTTTTATCTAAGTAATGCGCATCGCCGGTGGCCACGACCGGTTTGTTTTGTGCAGCCCCAATCTTGATGATGTTAGAAATAATGTCTTTTAAGTGGGCATCACCTTTGACTAATTCCGCTTCTTTTAATGGTAAATAGTTATCTAAAGGCTGAACTTCTAAATAGTCGTAGAATTCCGCTTTTTTGGCCGCTTCAGCGTAGCCTTTTTGCATCATGGCGGTGAAGACTTCACCACTGGAACAAGCCGATCCCACCACTAAGCCATCACGCAGTTTTTGCAAGCGTGAGCGCGGAACTCGTGGCATGCGGTAATAAGTTTCGACGTTGGATATGGAGACGAGTTTAAATAAGTTCTTCAACCCTTCTTGTGTTTTGGCCAAAATGATCGCATGACTGGGTCGGCTTTGCTTCCACGCATCACCAGCACCGACGCGCGAGTTCAATTGATCAAGCGTGGTGATGTTATATTTTTTGGCGGCTTCTTTTTCTAAGGCGTACAGTAAATAACCAGTCGCTTCTGAATCGGCATTGGCCCGATGGTGATTTTCCAAAGCGATTTTATAGGCTTTGGTCAAAGTATCGAGTTTGTGATTCTTGCGTTCTGGATGCAACATCCGGGATAATTCCAAGGTATCGACCACGGGATTTTGGATGTCTTCCTGATTCAACCGCCGATAACCCGCATTGATAAAGCCCACATCAAAGGTCACATTATGGCCGACCATGATACTGCCGTCACAAAATTCGCGGAACAAGTTCAACACTTGGGCTTCAGTTTTAGAGCCATGCACCATGTCATCGGTGATATGCGTCAAGTTGATGGTGAACTCAGATAATGGGAAGCCTGGGTCGATCAATTCTTCAAATTCGTCGATCACCTTACCGTCTTGCATTTTCACTGCGGCAATTTCAATGATCTTGTCGTAAACCGCAGACAGCCCCGTGGTTTCAATATCAAACACCACATAAGTATCAGTGGCTAAGGGGCGGGCGACGTCTGCGTTATAAGCGACCGGCGTCCCATCATCGACTAAGTTGACTTCCACGCCGTAAATCATTTTCATGTCCGCTTTGCCTGCGGCGGTATGGGCTTCAGGATAAGCCTGCAAGCCGGCGTGATCAGTCACGGCAATGGCTTCATGGCCCCACTTTTTGGCACGCTTGACGTAATCGGAAATCGAAGTCATCCCATCCATCGTCGACATGTTAGTGTGCAAGTGCAATTCGATGCGCTTGTCGCCTTCCACGTCATCAGTTGGAAGTGGGTGCTTCACTTCTTGCACATCTTGGGCCATGATGGTCAATTCACGCGAGAAGTTATCTTCTTGAACGCTCCCACGCACACGCAACCACATCCCTGCCGAGATCCGATCAAACATGGCTTCATCTTCAGCATTATTGGAGAACTTCTTGGCAATAAAACTCGACGTGTAATCCGTCAGCTTGAAAATTAAAAGTTTACGTTTGGAACGTAATTCACGCACTTCAACGTCAAACACATAACCTTCAACCGTGACCGAGCGTTCTTCTTCCGTGATAGTGACCATTTGTTGCGGCTCATCACTGGACTTGATCCCGCGGCCAAGCGTGATCGGACCGCTGCCGGCATTCGGATCTGCGGCTTGGGCTTGTTGGCGCTGTTGGACCACTTCGGCTGCTTTTTTCGCTAGCTCGGCAGTTTCTTGAGCCTTTTGGGCTTTGAACGCTTCGATTTGCGCGTTGGCTTTGTCTTCATCGACGTCAGCATTTAAATGTAGCGTTTGAAACCCGACGGTATGATAAGCATCTTCCAGCTTACCCAGGCCTTGATTGATCAAGAATTGCCGGACGGGTTCATTTTCAGCCAATAAGCTGACGCGGCCGTCATTGAGCTTGGGCTCTTGTTTGGTACATAATTCGTACACCAAACTGGATTGAATGCCAGCATTTTTGACGACATACGCCCAATAACCTGACAACAGCGCCTGATCAAAACTGGGATTTTCAGCCTTGATGGACAAACCAACTGAGGCGATATCTTTAAAAGCGGCTTGTAAATGTTGTTCAAATGGCGTGTACACGGCGACGGGTAAAATCGTCGGCACGCCAATGGTGAAGTGATAATGTTTGGACTTCGTGTGGACGGCGACTTGATCGATCGTCGCATCGTTAAAGCCAGGATAGTTGGCGAGATCTTGTGGAAGTTGCAATTGTTCCAACAACTTCGTAAACATTTCGTGTTTGGATAAAGCCAAGAAACGGCCACCTTTCTTCTGCGATCACTCGCAGAATTTTGTCATGCATCTAGCTTAACTGTTTTTATGTGTGGTCACAAGCGTTCTTGACGCCCAGAAGGAACTGAAATTTTTTTCATTCAACGGCAACAAAAGACAGGCATCGAAAAGCCATCCACCTCAACCTTGGGACACATTTTTCCAAAATTTTATGAAAAACGTTTATAAGCAATAGTCTTGTCACGGATGATTAAACGCGTTACTATCATGGCAGGAGAAGTAGACGGCTTAGGCCAGGTCGCCTGTACCACTTCATGGCGAAGCGGAAGAGCTTCGTTAAACCGAATGAGACCGACCCGCAGCGACTCAGCGAATTTGGTTGAGCAACGTTGGCTCTCTCGTATCAGAAATGCCGGCATCGAAGGACCCCCGTGGGGTTCAAACTAAAGATGACACCGGGTTGAACACCTCATGGCGACATGGGTAGCTGGTGCGCCTGTGCGACGAAAGGCTAATGCATTGCCGATTAGTCCCGAACGTGGTCAAGGGTCAAGAGCCCAAGGCGACGCAGATACGTATCAGAGCTGTTTGAAGGGCACGAACGTAATTGAATTGGCGTCAAGCCAAGAATCCACGAAATGGGCCACTGTTTCGTGGATTTTGTGTGCCGTCTGGACCAAGGCCATGGTTGTATCTAAAATGCAATAAAATCTCGGCACGAGCATTCAATTCGCCACACAAAAACAGGATCCGATAACGGATCCTGCTAAGCAATGCGTTTAGTTCAATTGGTCGAGCAAAATGTGCAAGGAGTTGATCAATTCTGCTTGCTTGACTTCAAGGGTTTCCCCAGTCTTGCGCAACTTCAATTCAACGATGCCATCTTCGGCTTTCTTCCCAACCGTAATGCGAATTGGCAAGCCGATCAAATCCGAATCAGCAAACTTCACGCCGGCACGTTCGTTGCGATCATCCAACAAGACTTGGTACCCTGCGTCTTGCAAGTCATTGGTGATGGCTTCAGCCAAATCTTTTTGTTCCGCTTTCTTGACGTTGACTGGAATGACATGCACGTCAAATGGTGCGATGTTCTTTGGCCATACCAATCCGTGTTCGTCAGCTTGTTGTTCAGCAACCGCAGACAACAAGCGAGAAACCCCGATCCCATAAGAGCCCATGATGATCGGTTGGGCGCGGCCATTTTCATCTAAGAAGTCAGCGCCCATCACTTTGGAGTAGCGCGTGCCAAGCTTAAAGATATGGCCGATTTCGATCCCACGGGTGAAGTGCAAGACGCCTTGACCATCTGGTGACACTTCGCCTTCAGTGACAAAACGAATGTCGGCAAATTGTTCTGGCGTGAAGTCACGATCGATATTCACGTTGACCAAATGCTTGCCTTCAGCGTTAGCGCCGGCCACCAAGTTCGCCAAGCCCTTTAAGGAGTTATCTGCGATCACGCGCACGTCAACGTCCACGCCGACTGGGCCAACGTTGCCGATGGCGCAATGCATCGCTGCTTGCACTTGGTCAGGCGTCGCCATATCTAAGAAGTCAGCACCCAGCAAGTTCTTCAACTTGACGTCGTTGACTTCATAATCGCCACGAACTAAAGCCAAGACTGGCTTTTCGTCTGCGATAAATAAGACGGATTTGATCAATTGGGAAGCTGGGACATTGAGTTCAGCGGAAACTTCTTCGATGGTTTTAGCATCGCCAGTTTCAACGGTGGTCAAGTCCTTGGCGTCAGCATGGCTTGGTTGTGGCATCACCATGCTCGTGGCCATTTCCAAGTTCGCCGCATAATCTGAGGCATCGGAGTACACGATGGTATCTTCACCAATTGGCGCCACGGCAGAGAATTCCTTGGAATCTTTACCGCCCATGGCCCCACCGTCACCAATGATCGTGCGGAAGTCTAAGCCGACCCGGTTGAAAATGTTGGTATAAGCTTTTTCCATTTGCTTGTAGACGACATCGAGGTCTTCTTCAGTCGCAGTGAAGGAATAAGCATCCTTCATAATGAATTCGCGGCCACGCAACACGCCGTAACGCGGACGGTCTTCGTCACGGAACTTGGATTGGATTTGGTATAACACCAAAGGCATTTTCTTGTAGGAGTTCACCGCATTCTTCACGGTGTCGGTGAAAGTTTCTTCATGGGTCGGACCTAAGATAAAGTCGCGATCATGGCGATCTTTGAACTTGAACAAGTTAGGCCCGTAAGTTTCATAACGGCCGGATTGTTCCCAAAGTTCTGCTGGTAAAATGCTTGGCATGCGCATTTTAACCGCGTCGATTTTTTGCATTTCGTCATCAATGATGTTGTCGATGTTTTGCAATACGCGTTCTGCCAATGGTAAGTAGGCGTAGACCCCAGCGGAAACCTGGCGGACAAAGCCAGAGCGGATCATCATTTTATGAGAAAGCGCCACAGCATCTGCCGGGGCTTCTTTAACAGTTGGGATAAACATGCGAGATTGTTTCAAGGGATTGCCTCCAAATTATGTTTGCCAGCTTAAAACTGGCGCAAAATATCATTGATCGTCACTGCAACCAGCAGCAAGACCATTAAACCAGCACCGATCATGGTCACGATGCCTTCTTTGTCGCGAGATAGCGGTTTGCGGCGAATGATTTCCACCAAGTTCAACAAGATCTTCCCACCGTCCAGCACTGGGATCGGAATCAAGTTCATGATCCCTAAGTTTAAGGACAAGTAAGCCAAGAAGAAAACCAAGGAATTGAGCCCACCGGCAGCCGCGGAGCTGGTCATGGTGTAAATGCCCACAGGTCCTGCCAACTTGTTCAATGAGAAGTGGCCGGTGACTAAGGATTTCAGTACCGTTAAGATCCGCGTGGCTAACGACCAACTTTGAGTGAAGCCATATGGGATCGCGGCGCTAGCGGATTTATCCATATAAGTGGTGACGCCGATCAAGCCTTTTTTAGTTGGGGTAATCGATAAAGTTTTGGTCGCACCTTGTTGTTGCGCAACCACTTTTAAGGTCTCACCTTTGTGCTTGGTGACTGCCGTTTGTAAATCTTCAAAGCTTAAGATCTTGGTATTGTCGATGGATCGGATCTTCGCGCCGCTGACCAACCCCGCTTTATCAGCAGGTGAGCCAGCTTGCACTTCCCCGATTTGATTGGTGTTCAGTTGCGGCACGCCAGCTAAGAAACCGACGATGATAAAAGCAATGATCGCCAAGATGAAGTTATTCATCGGTCCAGCGAAGTTTACCAACAACCGTTTCAGCACCGGCGCATTTTGAAATTGGACGTCGTTAGGCGCAATGACGACTTCCGTGCCATCAGCTTCGATGATCGTCGCATCATGATCGACGGACCAAGTTTTGAGTTCCGTATCGTTGCCGTATTCATAACCGGAAATGGTCAACGCTTCGCGCAAGTCTAAGTGATCGACTTGCACCGCGATGCCACCTGAAAGCGTCACTTTGTTGGACGTGTTGATGCGCGTGACCACACCGGCATCATTCAAGGTCAATGTTAATTGCGTGCCAGGTTTGATGTCATCTTCTTCATCTTGCCAGCCTGCCATGCGGACATAACCGCCTAAAGGCAACAGGCGCAAGGTGTAAGTCGTATTGTGTTTGCGCCAGGCGACCAGCTTTGGTCCCATTCCAATGGAGAATTCACGGACTAAAATGCCTGAACGCTTGGCAAACCAATAGTGGCCAAATTCATGCACCAACACTAAAATGACGAAAACAACGATAAAAGCTAGGATGGTCGTCATAGTGCCCTCCTTTTAAACAATCCCCAATAAATGCAACATTGGGAACACCAGCAACATGGAATCAAAGCGATCTAAAATGCCACCGTGACCTGGCAAGATCTTACCAGAATCCTTGACGCCATAATACCGCTTCAAGGCCGATTCCACCAGATCGCCGAGTTGGCCGACGACGGACAAGAACAAGGCGATCGCCATCATGGTCCAGAATCCGTAAAATTGGGGGAAGAAGTGCAAGTAAATCGCGGCAAAAATCAACGCCACGACATTACCGCCGATGGAGCCTTCCCAAGTTTTGTTCGGGGAAATCGCTGGCCATAATTTATGTTTGCCGATTTTGCGGCCGACCATATAAGCCCCAGAATCAGTGAGCCATACGATCAGCATTGCAAACAATAACGTATCCAGCCCGGCACCATTGCGCACGGTGATCAAGTTGTGAAAACCAGTCCCGATGTAAAACATCGCTAAGGTCGACACAGACACATCATCAAAGCTGGTGCGGTTTTTCGTCGCCACAGTCACCAGCAACAAGCACGCCACTGCTAAGTAGATCAGATCTAAGCGACCAAGGTGAGCTGGCAACCACTTGAAGTAGCTGTCGGGAAGTACCACCAATAACACGCCAAGGCCGGCCAACAAGAAGTCCGCTGACATAATGATCCGTTTGCGCATGATGAAAACTTCTGACATCGCCACTAAAGCTAAGGCAGCCGCGGCGATTTCGATCCAAATGCCACCTGCGACTAAAATTGGAATAAAAATGATCAGCGCGACAATCGCGGTGATAACACGTTGTTTCATAAATCAAACTCCTCCATTGATCCATTACGGACCTAGGTTTTTATTTGGATAACCCACCGAAGCGGCGATCGCGACGTTGATAATCCGCGATGGCTTGTTTCAAGGTGGTTTCGGTAAAGTCTGGCCAAAGCGTATCGGTAAAGACCATTTCCGAATAAGCTAACTGCCACAATAAGAAATTCGAGATCCGTTCTTCACCGCTAGTGCGGATCAACAAATCAGGATCAGCGAGTTTGCCTAAGCCGGCGGTCATCAAATGGGCGCTGACGGTGTCAGCAGTGATTTCGGCCGGATCGAGGTGCCCAGCTTGCGCTAACGTCGCCACTTGTTGGAAGGCTTGGACGATTTCGTCGCGCCCGCCATAATTCAACGCAAAGTTTAAGATCAAGCCAGTGTTTTGCGCGGTGTCAGCCACTGCATCAGCCGCAGCTTTGCGGGTGTGCGCAGGCAAGGCGTCGAGTTCGCCCATGACGCGCACTTGCACGTTTTCTTTGATCAATTCTGGCACAAAGGTGTTGAAGAAATCGACCGGTAGCTTCATTAAATAGTTCACTTCGCTGTCTGGACGTTTCCAGTTTTCCGTCGAAAATGCATACAGCGTCAACACTTTAACGCCGAGATGGCTGGCAGCTTTGGTAATGGTTTTCACCACTTCCATGCCTTGTTTGTGCCCGGCGATACGCGGCAAGAAGCGCTTTTTCGCCCAGCGACCATTACCATCCATGATAATGGCGACATGTTGTGGGATCCGCGCGGGATCAAGTTCTGGCAGATTTTGTTTTGCCAACAGGGTGATGCCTCCTTATACGGCGATACATACTCATTGATTGTAGCAGAAAAAGCCTACCGCTTGTAGCTTCCAGCGAAAAATTACTGGATGATGTCGCAAGCTTGCCAAAGAAAAACGGTTCGGATTCAAAACCCCAACCGTTAATGCAATGCCATTAATAATCCCAAGGAGATAAAAGCGACCCCTAAGCCCATTTGGACGAAGCGTAACTTTGATTTGGCAAATTTTCCTCGCGTGCTAGTCCCGAGTAAAAATGCGCCTACCGCCAAAGCGGCGATTTCAATAATTCCTGACATGTTGACCCTCTTTTCGCATTAAAGCGATTATCCGCTTTCTTAACGTGCCGGTCAAGCTGCGGTTAGGCAGTGTCATGCAAAGGACGTGTCGCTGAAGTGGAACTTATGAAGCTCTCTAAGCAAAATGGCTCACGCAATTTTGCTGCGTGAGCCATTTTGGGTTAAAAGCTTAGCCTTCAGTAATTTCTTTTTCTTTATCGCGAGCGATTTGTTCGATGTTTTTAGCCGCATCGTCGATCACTTTTTGAATGTCTTTTTCGAAACGATGTAAGTCGTCTTCAGTGATTTCGCCAGCCTTTTCTTGCTTTTTGAGCTTGTCTAAGGCATCACGACGGACATTGCGGGTCGCAATTTTGGCTTCTTCTTCATACTTGCCGACTTCTTTAGCCAATTCTTGACGGCGTTCCCCAGTCAGTTGGGGGATCACCAAGCGAATCGTACTGCCATCATTGGCTGGGTTGATGCCCAGATCAGACATGTTGATGGCGGCTTCGATGTCTTTTAAAATCGACTTGTCATAAGGGGTGACCATTAACACGCGCGGTTCTGGAATGGTGATGGCAGCCATTTGGTTCAATGGGGTCATCACGCCATAGTATTCCACTTCAACGCGGTTCAATAAACCAGCATTGGCGCGGCCTGCACGAATACCGCCGAGCTCACGTTGCAAAGCCTCAGCAGACTTTTGCATGTTCGCTTTGGCAGCTTCAATAATCTCATTAGCCAAAACTATTTACCTCCTCGAATCGTGGTCCCAATGTTTTCGCCTTCAACCACGCGACGAATGTTGTCCGCTTCGTTCAAGTTGAACACGACCAATGGAATATCGTTGTCCATGGACAAGGTACTTGCAGTGGAATCCATCACGTTTAAGCCTTTGTTGATGATATCCAAATGCGTCAGGGAATCAAACTTAGTCGCAGTGGCAACTTTGTTAGGATCGGCATCGTATACGCCATCGACGCCGTTTTTCGCCATCAAAATGACGTCAGCGTTGATTTCAGCAGCCCGTAAAGCAGCAGTGGTGTCAGTGGAGAAGTATGGGTTACCAGTCCCACCAGCAAAAATGACGACGCGGCCTTTTTCAAGGTGGCGAACCGCCTTGCGCCGAATGTAAGGTTCAGCGATTTGACGCATTTCGATGGAAGTTTGCACGCGTGTTGGCACGCCGATGTTTTCCAAGCTATCTTGTAATGCCAAGCCGTTCATCACGGTGGCTAACATCCCCATGTAATCGGCTTGGGCGCGTTCCATGCCCATTTCAGCGCCAGTTTCGCCACGCCAAACGTTACCACCACCACAAACGATCGCGATTTCAACGCCAAGATCATGAACTGCCTTGATTTCCTTGGCGATTTCTGCGATCACTGGTGGTTTGATCCCAAACCCAGCTTCTCCTGCAAGTGCTTCGCCGCTCACTTTGAGGACGATTCGTTTATATTTAACCATTGTCACGATTCCCTTCGTATTTACTGATAATAGTTTACCATAATATTCGCCTGGGCGCGCGGTTTACCCGCTTATCGCAAGCCCAAAGTTTTCTTGACTAAGCGATCCACTTCAATATTGCGATCGATCGGGTGCACCGCGTCATGTGAATGGACTTTATAAAAATCTAAATCAATCGCCCCACTCTGCGCCAAAATGAACTGGCGATAGGCAATGGCCGCTTTGGATTTTGCCTGCCAATGCCCTAATGCCCATTCATGCACGCCAAGATAATCGGCATAAATCGATAAATGCTTGAACTCATGGTCCTTGGCCCACACAATTGCGGCTTTCACTGCGTTCACTTCGCCAATCACTTGATGCGAATCATCATTGGGGTCAGCTGGCAACGCCTTGGCAAGATGTTCTGTCCACACTTGCTCGCCGTCATTGGTGATCATCACCACGCCATAAGCATATTGCTTGGTGGTTTTATTGTATGACCCATCGGTAAAGGCAATCGCTTCATCAGGTTTCAATCGGGCAATATGGGCATTGATAGTCCCATTATCACCGACGACTGTGTAACCGAGAGTGGGTTGTGTGGGTTGTGTGGGTTGTGTGGGTTGTGTGGGTTGTGTGGGTTGTGTGGGTTGTGAAGCTTTCGTGGACTTTATCTGACTCGCGACTTGGCCACCCATAAAGGCTTTAGCTTCAGCTTCAGTGGTGAAACTTTTATATTGGGCGCCGGAAAAACCGGAAACTTGTTTCTTGGCCGCGTCCCAGCTGCGATAGATGCCCGTTTGCCGACCGGCGCGCACCGCATAATATTTACTTGGCATATTCCCTCCTACAAAAAAAGCGCCGCAGTTGCGACGCTTTTAGAGAAAACTGATTACTTCATTTGTTCTGCGACTTCAGCAGCGAAGTCGTTGGACTTCTTTTCGATGCCTTCGCCAACTTCAAAACGCACGAAGCCTTTAACAGTCGCGTTCTTGCTCTTGGCAAATTCAGCAACCGTCTTGTCGGAATCCTTGACGAATTCTTGGTCAACTAATGAGATTTCAGACAACCACTTGTTGACCCGGCCTTCAACGATCCGTGGGATGATCTTTTCTGGCTTGCCTTCACCTTTAGTTTCTTCAGTGAAGAGGTCAGTTTGGTGCTTCAATTCATCTGCTGGCACTTGGGTACGATCCAAGTATTGTGGGTTGATGGCAGCCACGTGCATTGCGATGTCACGGGCAGCTTCTTCGTCGCCACCTTCAAGCGTTACTAAAGCAGCGATTTGGCCACCGTTATGCAAGTAAGCGCCGAAGTTGTCGCCATCATTCTTTTCAGCGATTTCAAAACGACGTAAGGAGATCTTTTCGCCGATAACTGCAGTCAAAGCTTTGGCAGCAGCATCAATGGTTTGGCCGTCTAAGTCTAATGCCAAAGCAGCATCTAGGTCAGCTGGCTTGTTAGCCGCGATCGTCTTGGCAACAGCAGTCACATAGTCAGTGAACTTGTCGTTAGAAGCCACGAAGTCAGTTTCAGCGTTAACTTCGATGATAGCAGCAGTGTTGCCGTCAACGGCGATTTCAGCTAAACCTTCAGCGGCAATGTTGCCGGCTTTTTTAGCAGCTTTTGCCAAACCTTTTTCGCGTAAAACGTCGATGGCTTTGTCCATGTCACCATCAGCGGCGACTAAGGCCTTTTTGGCGTCCATCATCCCAACTTGGGTGCGGTCGCGGAGTTCTTTGACTTGCTTTGCGGAAATAGCCATGAATCTTGTCCTCCTAAGGATATAAAAGTTTTAGGTTTCATCGAGCGTCGAAACGCTCTGATTCAAAAACAAGCACCGCCTGCAGATCTTGCAGTCGCGAGATAACAGACGGTGCTTGTTTGTCGTCGAGCTTTTCTGAGCAATAGGCCCACGTGTAAGCAATCCTGACGCTTAGCAAAAACCGCTAAGACGTCAGGCTCGCTTACACTCGGCCTAAAGACCGCTCAGAAAAGCTCTGGGATTTATAGAATTACTTGTTGTCGCCTTCAACGGCTTCAACGATGTCTTCGATGGAGTCAACAGGAGCAGCTGCTGCTTGTTGGTCTTCAGCGTCTTCTTGGTCTTCGCCTTGGTTACCTTCAATAACGGCATCAGCCATCTTGGCAGTAATCAAACGAACGGCACGAATCGCGTCATCGTTAGAAGGAATAATCACGTCGATATCATCAGGATCAGTGTTGGTATCAACCATGGCAACGATCGGGATGTTCAACTTTTGCGCTTCAGAAACGGCGATCTTTTCCTTGCGAGGATCAACGATAAAGATCACATCTGGGATGCGAGGCATATCTTCGATACCGCCGAGGAACTTAGTGAGCTTTTCTTCTTGCTTCTTAAGTAAGGAAACTTCCTTCTTAGGCAGCTTGTCGAAAGTGCCGTCAGTGGCCATCTTCTTGATGTCTTTAAGACGCTTGATCCGAGTTTGGATGGTGTTCCAGTTGGTCAAGGTCCCACCAAGCCAACGATGGTTAACATAGTATTGACCAGCGCGGGTTGCTTCTTCAGCAATGGCATCTTGGGCTTGCTTCTTAGTGCCGACGAATAAGAATACGCCGCCTTGAGCAGCTTCATCTTTAACAAAGTTGTAGGCATCGTCGATCATCTTAACGGTCTTTTGCAGATCGATGATGTAGATACCGTTGCGTTCAGTGAAGATGAATGGCTTCATCTTTGGGTTCCAACGACGAGTTTGGTGACCGAAGTGGACACCCGCTTCAAGCAGTTGCTTCATGCTTAATACAGACATAATAGTCCTCCTAAAGGTTTTGTTCCTCTTGCCGCGTCATATCCGCCTCGACTCACAAGTGAGCACCAAGATTTGGATCGACAGCAATGTGGATTGTGTGTTCTCACACTCAAAGTATCATACGCCAAGTACGCGCCCTTGACAAGCCTTACCAATGAATTTTATGCGCGCTTAAAAATGCTTCCTTGGCGGCGCGTGATTGATGTTTAAAATGCCACTCCGCCGACAACGCATCATGCTTGGTCTCAAAGCCTTCTGAATAGATCAAGCGCACCGGTCGTCGCGCTTTGGTGTACTTGGCCCCACGGCCTGCATTATGCGTCGCCACCCGAGCTTCGACATCATTGGTAAACCCACCATAAAAGGTCCCATCAGCACATTTTAAAATGTAGAAAAAATACTGCGCCTCAGCCACGAGTTGCCTCTTTTCCATATAAAGCTTTGAAGACTTCCGGTGAATATTGACCGTCGGCATCATACACCACAATAGGCGGCAAGATGCGAATCCCATCCGGCTTGCCCGCTTTCACCGCTTCAATCAATACCATGTTGGCTTCCCGATCGGCTTTAGGATGAATAAAGCGGATCCGTTTTGGCGCCAACTTGGCTTCAACTAACGTCTGCAACAATTCTTCCAAGCGGTCTGGCCGATGCACGAAAAAGGCTTTGCCTTGGCATTTCAATAAATCACTGGCGGTTTGCGCCACGATTTTAAACGTGGTGGTCAATTCATGGCGCGCCAACGCCAAATGGTCGTTAGGATTGGTCACATGCCCGGGGTCGAGTTTAAAATAGGGCGGATTGCAGGTCACCACATCGACGGAATCTTTAGAAACCACTGAAGTCGTATCTTTTAAGTCGAGTTGGTGTACGTCGACATTGGTGAAGCCATTCAACGCCACTGAACGCTTGGCCATGTCAGCTAAGCGTGCTTGCAGTTCGACCATGGTCACTTGATTGTCTGTGCGCGGCGCGACAAATAACCCCACTGCGCCATTACCAGCAGCGAGATCCACCACCCGGGAATGTTTTTTGACCACGGCAAAATCAGCCAATAACACCGCGTCTAAGGAAAAGGCAAACACTTCCTTTGATTGAATGATTTTGACTCCGGCTGCTTGTAATTGATCGACTCGTTCATCTGGTTGCACCTGCATCGACTCCTTGAATTTCAATAATGCCAGTATAGCATTGCGACCCCACCGCTGAAAACTCGCGACCGTTCCAGCAAAAAAATTGCATATATGTAATCTCTTTGGTAAAATGCTTGCGACAAAATGATCAAACCCGGGAAGAGGCTGACAGATGGTACCATTGAGTATTGGCGAGTTCGTGCGTCAGGTGCGCAAAGATCGCAAATTATCCTTAGATGACGCCGTCACCGATGCCGGCTGTTCAACGGCATCGTTGTCGCGGTTTGAACGCGATCAAAGTGACTTAAGTTTGGCCAGCATGCACCAGATTTTGACCAACTTGCAACTGACGTATTACGACTTGGAACATTTTCAAGAACAGCGCCAAGATAGCTTAGCACGCTTGGCTTACTTCTTATTTATTGCCCAAGATCTTCCGCGTCTATCCAATTGGGCCTCCAATTACCGCGAAGCCCATCGCCAACATGCCGATCATCCTTCCATTCAGTTTGGCCAATTCATCTTGACGTCAACTTTGCGGCAAAATAGCGACACCACGCCATTGACGCCAGCAGTCGAACAATTGCTGAGTGAATTTTTGCAACCTTTTGCCGGATGGCGCTTATCCGTGCACACCTTAGCCATCGCTGCCGGATTGACCAATGCATCCCATGAATTGCTCGCCACGTTCACCACCCGCTTAATTGCATACGCGCAACAATTTGACGCTGAGACGATCGACTCAGCTGTGGTTGGCGCGGCAGATCTGGCCCATTTGGCGATTCATTTGCTCGCCCATCGCGAAATCCAATTGCTTGAGCAACTGTATCCAGTGCTTTGTCGCTATCAAACCTTGCGCCAGGCACATAAAGATATGGGCACGATCGAAGCCGAAGCCGTGCACGCCGCACCTTTAGTTAAATTTGTCAGTGCCGCCTACACCAATTTGAACACACCGGCTCAGGCATCAGCTGAAATTAGTCATTTATGTGCGCAATTGGATGCTTTGGGATGTACTGACCTTGCAAACTATCTCAAACGCAGTTGGGCAATGATCCAAGCAGGCCGCACAACTTGGCATAATTCGCAGTTACGCGCACAAACTCGCCAGCTGACGACCACCAGTTGGCGCTTTGACGGCCCCACGATTGCCCAAGTTCGCCAGCTCTATCATTAGCTCTATCATTTACAGTTGGCTGATGTCGCCATTGATTGGACCACTGCCACCCAATCTCGATTTGAAACCGGGAAAACGCAACTGGGCTTCCATGCCATTTTGACCTTGAGCAACACGTTGTTATTAGATGCACGCCTGCTATATGAGAATTATTTCGGCGACATGCAAGCCCAGTTATTTGATCGCTTCAATCGCCACTTGGCCCAAGCTCAAAGTACCACGCCTGAAACCATCAAAATTGCGCTAGATGATGCGTTAGCCCACGCCCCCAAACAACCGCTTGGCCGCTATTGCATGATTCAAGGTTCACTGATCTCGCGGGCTGCCATGCACTTAGTCAATCAAGGCTACACTTGGGCCGAAATCCACACGTTGTTCGACGAGCAAGAAGTCGCCGCCGATGTGATCAAAGGTTTTTGTAGTTTGAAGGCCTTGCAAGTTTCAGACTTGGCGTTGTTGATCAACTGTTCAAACTTGCTCGATGCCCAACAGCAGATCAAAGCCTGGCAATGGTTGAAAAAACATGCGGACTTCGACTTGCAACATACTCGCCTAGCCGCGATTTTGACTGGTGAAGTGATGTACGCATGTGGCATGCAAGCCGACGTTGCCGCGATCAAAACTTTGAACCCCGAATTTGAACCATTGTGGGTCAATCGCGTGTGGCCATCATCGACAGTGGCTTCCAGTGGGGCCCACCTCATTGCCAAAGCGTATTTGGATCCCGACCATGCCGATCAAATTTGGGCGACGATCAACGCAAATGCGGAAACAATGGTCCAATTCGCGCAGCCAAAACCTGATACCGAGTTTTGGATCGGGAATATGTTCCAGTCCGTCACGCAAGACATTCAACCGGTTTACCAAGCTTGGCTCAAACAAATACATTGACCCTACAAAATAACACCCGCGCAACCCCATCAAAAAGGTTGTGCGGGTGTTTTAACGTTGATTATGACTTTGGCTGCTTGCGGCGGACCCACAATCCAGCCCCAATTGCGACGATCACCATGCTTAACCCTCCGCCGATCAAGACTTTAGTTTGGGTCGCTTGATTGGCTGCGTTAAGATTGGCAACTTGTTTGGCCTGATCATTTGGCGCACGCGTCACTGGGATTTTTTTCTTTGCTGGCGTTTGCGTCGGTGATTTTTTTTGCAAACTCGGCAATTGCTTCTGATCGAACTTAAAACTCAAGGTATGCTGTGCGGCATAGACACCGACCACATTGATGGCAATATCAGAATTGATGGTTTGCGAGAGATCTTTGGTTTCAAAAGCATATTGATAATCATAGTCGTTGTTGTCATGGGTTTTGACGACGTTAGCGGGTCCGACGCCATTAATGCTTAACACGGTCACTGGCCATGCGCCAAGGCTGGCGGTGGTGTGAATGGTCGTGGTGACTAAATAATCATCCCCATTGACGACCACTTGTGCCGGTTGCACATAATATTTTGCCGCCAGCGAGGTTTTAGTGGTGCCATAAGTCAAGGTTTGATACGAAACTGCTGCCGCTTGAACTGGATGTGCGTTGGTAAAACCACAGATCAACGCAAACGCTAAGCCAAATGTGATCATGAATTTTTTAATCATGAGTGACCTCCCCTAAACGCCGCCGACGCATGATCCACGCGCCTATCAAGATCAAGCCATCAGCCAAAATGAAGGCTAACGCTTCCCAGCCGATCGGGTAATGTTTTAATTTCGGCAATACCGATCGTGCTTTGAGCCCACTGGATGTTATTTGCGTGGTGCTGGTGGTTTTGCCAGCTGGCTTGACCGTCTTTTTCGTAATCGTGATTGGCTTTAAGGCTTTGGTCTTTACTGCCGAACTCATTGACTGCGTTTCGGCACTGGCAACTTCGGACTGTGCAAGCCGGGCAAAGGCAAATTCGATATTAAATGCTTGATTGGAAATATTTGCCATTGGCACACTCATTAAAATACTTGCCGGAATCAACTGATCCAAACCATTGGCATTGGCAACATGGAAGTCAAATGTCCAAACATCCTGGCCACCGATCACTGCATGTGACAAATTGTGGACTGCTCCGCCATTGATGCTGATCGGCGTGAACGTGACTAAGCCTGCCGCAACCCGCACAGTTAAATAAACATCATAACCTGCCCCAGCTTTTACGACCCGTGCAGAATGCGTGAAATATTGATTGGCAGTCGATAGTGCACTACCACCAGCATCTAACACCGTATAAGTGATGGTTTGCTGGGCCAGTTTCGCATTGATTGCATGCGCGGGGGCACCGGCCACTACTGGCCGCACTGGTGCCGCAGAAGTTGTGGTTGTGGTAAATGGCTTGACCACAGGATCCACTTGAGCTGCTTGGACTGGCAAATCGAGCAATAAAAATGCCGACTGCGTCATGGCGCCAGCGCCTGGAACCACCAGTGAAAAAGTAACCGGCAAGGCATAATTGAGCACTTGATTAGACAAGGTGAACACCAGATCTGCATTGGCCCCATGGCGATTGGTGATTTTGCCCAGCTGGCCTGCGATCCGGATCGCTTGAATATATTCTGCACCAGTCGTGTGCAAGGTCACAGTGGTGTTGGTCGCATGACGGACGACTTTAGCAGATTGGCTGATAAATTGTTGCGCCGCAGAAGGAGCCGTCGTCAAGTGGCCATTTTGTGCTTGATATAATTTGGCAGAAACTTCCCCTGCTTGTTTCGATGGGGTCGTGATTTGCGTTTGTGATTTCGCCAAAACATTGGGCTTAGCGCTTGCAACCGGAGCCGACTGCGTGTGACTGATTGGATTTTTCCGTGTTGGTTCAGTCGAGCTTGTCTGATATAACGCTTTGGCAAACACCAAATCCGCTGTTTGATTCATGTTCATTACCGACATGCGAGCTTGCACAACCGGTTTGGCAAAATTGGCGTCAATGGTGAAGGTTAAATCTCCAGTATCACCAGCGACATTGCTCATTTTGGCGGTTTGATCGCCGATGGTGAAAGTTTTGATCGCGCTGGCATATTTCTGCAAGTGTAACGTGACGGTTTGCGCCTGTCCTGCTGTAAGCGTTACCGTTGCCTCGCCGGTGAAAAAGCCGTTGGCAATTGATGGTGTGTCCGTACCGACCTTGTTGACTTGATACTTGACGATTTCCGTTGAAGTTCTTGATGATGGTGACTTTGCCACCGCTTTGTTGGCATCCGTTGTGGTTGCGCTCGTCATTGGGGTGGTGGCTGGGCTTTGATTTGACGCTTTCCCTTCACCAGTCGTCGCTTGATGATCAACGGCAGTGTTTGTGTTTGTGGTTGTGGTTGTGGTTGTGGTTGGGGTTTTCGTGGCTGCTGACTTTGGAGTTTGATTGGCAATTGTAGATGTCTGAGTTTCTGTCGGTTTGGCTTCCGATGAGGCTGACTGATACAGCGCTTCTGCAAAAACCAAATCGGCCTTTTGAGTCATCCCCATGACTGTCAAGCTTGCTGTCACAACTGGCTGTGCAAACTGTTTATCGATAGTAAAGGTTAGGTCTGCGGTATCGGCTGTGGTATTCGTCATTTTGGCTTGCTGAGAGCCGATCGAGAAACTACTGATGACACCGGCATGTTGTTGAATATGTAAAGTGACGGTTTGGGGCTGTCCAGCTTTGGTGATGATGGTTGCCTGTCCGGTAAAGAAACTGTCAGAAATCGATGGTGTGTCCGTGCCTGTTTTATTAACGTGATATTTCACGGTTTGAGTCGCAGTTCTGTTTGAGTTGCCGGCGTGCTATTGGTAGATGTTGAGTTGCCTTGATCCGAAACTTTTGATTCACTAACAGTCTGGCTTTGTTCCGTAGTTTCTACAGTTCCAGGCTTGGCAATCGTTACTGGTGCCGTCTGAGATTTTGTGGAATTTTTAGGCTCAGTTGTTGGCGTATTTGCATCAGTCTTTGGGTCAGTTGTCGATGATGTCTGTGTTTCCGCTGAATCTTCAGATTGAGTCGTTAGCGTGGTTGCGTCAGTTGTTGGCTTGGTCGCAGTTGATTCTGTTGTTGGTGTTACATCAGTTTCTGGCGATGTTTGTGCTGGCGCTGAATCTTCTGGTTTAGTCGCTGGCGTGACGGCATCAGTTGAATGGTCGGTCGCGGAGATTTCTGTTGCTGTCGATCCATTAGTTTCTTGTGACGACTGGATCGGTGTCGATACTTTTGGTTGGCTTGATATTTCGGCAGCTTGATACAACGCTTTAGTAAAGACCAGATCCGCCTTTTGATTCATATTCATCAGTGACATACTTGCTTGAACGATTGGCTTTGCGAATTGCTCATCCACAACAAAGGTTAAGTCAGCTGTGTTACTGGTGACATTGGTCATTTTAGCCGGTTGGTCGCCAACTGAGAAGCTTTTGATCATATTCGCGAATTTTTGCAGATGCAACGTAACGCTTGTGGCTCGACCGTTCTTAACCGTCACCTCCGCTTGCCCAGTAAAAAAGCTGTTAGATAATGACGGCGTATCCGTGCCTGCTTTATTGACTTGGTAGGCCACAATTTCCGTCGTATCCTTAGCGTCAATTGCTGCTGGTTTAGATTCATCGCCTGTTTCAACTGAATCTGTCGCCGCAATAGCAGTCGCTGCTTGATCCAGTGGTTCAGCGTCAGTCACTGGGCGCGACGTTTCGGCATCCGCAGTGGGATCAGTTCCGATGACAGGAGTTTTAGATGCGCCTGATTTCGCCTGATCAGCAACAGTCGCAGTTGATAATTCCGGTTGATACAGCGCTTCATCAAAAACAAGATCGGCTTTTTGATGCATGTTCATCACCGTCATTGCCGCTTGCACCACTGGCAGTTGGAAACTGTTATCAACCACGAATGAAAGATCGGCAGTGTTGGCAGTCGCGTTCGTGATTTTGGCAACTTGATCCCCAATCGCAAACGATTTGATGGTGCTGGCAAATTTAACTAGGTGCAACGTCACCGTCGCCGGGCCATCATCAGATCGCGTCACCGTCGCCTCACCGGAAAAAAAGCTATTCGCGACTGACGGTTTGTCCGTGCCAGCCTTGTTGACTTGATAACTCACAGTTGTCGTGGTGGCATCAGCCGAAACTGCCTGAGTTGGACTCACCATCAAGAAACCCAAAAATACAAAGAGCAGAACCCCAAGGAATTTTTTCATCACTTTCACCTCACTGCGCGTCGATAACAAAATTAATTTTAAAGCCACCGGCACCCAAAATACGTGCAATATTTCGCAAAAAGCTTGTCATTGAGCGAAATAAAACGCTTTATTCAATTATTATCGTGATCGCATCAGCAAGATTCAATCCTTTCACCTAAACTTCAAGAAATGCCACAGACTCGCACAAGTGCAAACAAAAATCCCCGCCAATCATCATTGACGAGGATCACAAACTTAATTGAATTGTAGTGGGAACTGCCAAACTTGGCGATCATCACCATGGCGATCGGGTTGCACCAACGCACGGTCACCGCGGCGAATGCGGCCGGAAGTTTGGCCATCAAATTGCGCATTGATTTCAGCATTCGAATACGTCTGATTGCACGCAAAGCTGGTCGCAGCAACGGCTGGATGACTTGGTGCTGATTGTGCTGCAGGCTTTTGCGTCAATTGCGCCAAAAATTGGGCTTCGACTTTGGCATTGAGCAGCTTCAAGGCGCCTTGTGGAATGGCTTGTACCGCTGAAAACACCTTGTCTGCTTCAGAAAAACGCACCGTGATCAAATCGCCTTGAACTTCAACGATGTGGCCAATGCCATACAGCCGGTGCAACACCCATTGATTCAACATAAAAAAATATCCCCTCCGTACGACTTCACAATAAATAGAAAATTTAATAACATCCATTATACTGGAAAACACCGCGTGACGCACGTCTTTGCCAGTTTTATTCATCGATCCCTAAGATCGTGCGAATTTCATCATCGGTCAAAGCCGCTTTATTCTGCGCGCCAGCCATGACCACATCAACAAGATCCCGCTTTTTTGCTTGGAGTTTCGCGATTTGTTCTTCGATAGTGCCTTTGGTGATCAAGCGATAAACATCCACTTCATGCGCTTGACCAAGCCGATGGGCCCGCGCGATCGCTTGATCTTCGACGGCTGGGTTCCACCAAAGATCCACTAAAATCACTAAATCAGCACCTGTCAAATTCAAACCAGTGCCGCCAGCTTTTAATGAGATCAAGAAAATCGGGACTTCGCCGGCGTTGAAGCGGTCCACCATCCCCAAACGCTTTTGCGGCGGCGTACTGCCTCGCAAGGTGAAATAGCCGAGTTCCGCTTCGTCTAAAACGGTGGCAATTTGATCAAGCATCCCAGTAAATTGTGAGAATACCAACACATGCCGCCCATTGGCCACGGCTTCTTGCAAGAGATCCGCCAACTGTTCAAGCTTGCCTGAGCCGCCTTGATACTCCGGCAAATACAACGCTGGCGTATCACAAAGTTGCCGCAAGCGCGTTAAGCCGGCTAAAATCGCTAATTTGTTCTTCACAAGACTTTTGGCGTCCAATCCGCGGACTTGTACTTGCATCTGTTGCAATTGCGCCAAGTAAACGGCCTTTTGCGCTTTGGTCATTTCATTGGTGAGATTAGATTGAACGCGCGGCGGCAAATCTGGCAACACACTTTGTTTGTCGCGCCGCAAAATAAACGGTGCCACGCGGGTTGCCACAGTTTCAGGACTGAGGCGTTTGAAGGCCTTCAATCCTGGCAAAAGCCCTGGCATCACCAAGGCAAATATTGCCCAGATTTCGTCAGTGCGATTTTCGATTGGGGTCCCAGACAAGGCAAAGGTATTGATCGGATGCAACTTTCGCAAGGCCTGATTGGTTTTTGAGGCACCATTTTTGACAAATTGCGCTTCATCTAAAACCAAATAACCTAATGACGCGTTGGCATATTGGGCAATATCGTTGCGCACGCTGTTGTAGCTGGTGATCCAAATATCTGCTGGCGCGGCAATGGTTGCTTTGCGCTCGGTTTTATTCCCGTCAACGACGACCACATGCAAATCAGGTGCAAATTTTTCACATTCAGCTTTCCAGTTGTACAGCAATGACGCCGGCGCCACCACTAAACTGGTGTGCGTTGTGTCTTGATGATTGTTCAAAAAGCTGATCATTTGCAAGGTTTTACCCAAACCCATTTCATCCGCTAAAATGCCACCAAAACCATGACTGTTCAACATCTCCAACCACTGGACGCCGCGTTGTTGATACGGGCGCATGTCCGCATTTACCGGACGTTGGCCAAACACTTTGAACTGCTCTGGATGCGCCAAATCATTGGCGATCGCATCAAATTTAGCATCAAATTCAGCATCTTGGCCTAACGCTGAACGCACCGCTAACGCCTGAGCCGCTGGCACTTGCAGTTGGCCTTGACTAAATTTCGCTTGATCACGCAACTTCGCTAACGCTTGAGAAACTCGCCGCAATTGATCATCGATTGGGATCAACGCCCCATCAGCGCGCTGCAAATAAGGCCGATCGACATCCAACTGCGCTAACATCGCGTCGACTTGACTCGCCGACACCCCATTCATAGAAAAATTGATCGCCAACAGCCCATCCGCAGCTTTGACTGCCACTTTTGGTGCCAACGTTTGACTATCTTGCCACAACGCCGCCAAATCATCGTCTAATGTGACGGTGCCATTTTGCCGTAAGTTCGGTAACTCTTGAACAAAAAAGCGATATAACACATCTGGATCATGAAAATCTTTGTGCCACCCATCATCGCCAACAGCAAAGCCTAGCGCTTCTAAATAGGCTTGGGCTTGCCGTTCTTGTGTTAGGTTGCGCAATGCGGCATCACGTTTCACCACTTCAGTTGGTGTCAGGACTTGATCGCCGTAATCAAAGGCCAAGTGCAAAATCAAACGCTGCTTTTGCTTGCCTAATACAAATTTAGGCGTCATCATAGGGGCTTGAATTAATTCCGGCACCTCCAGCTGCGCGATCGGTTGGAGGTAGGCGATCAATTGACGCAAACTTTCCCGTTCATCAAAGCCAAAGGCCAAGTGCAACGCATCACGCGCCACAAAAAATTCATTCAAAACGTGCTGAATCAAATCAAACTGTGCCGTGGTCGCTTGATAAAAGTCACCACCACGAATCAGCAATTCATCACTGTCTACCACCGCATCAAAATTTTCATGTAAATCGAATTGGTAGCCGGTATCAGTTTTAACCACTGCCCCGACAAATAGTGCCGCGGTCGGTTCAAAGGCAACCACATTCAAGTGATCATAATTGATTTGATCCTGAACGTTGGCAAACACCACATGCGCCATTTGACTCATGGGCTTGACGACCCGTGCAAAATCGCCGGGATTTAAAATTGCCATGCGTCGATACACCGATGCTGAACCACTTAAGCGCACTTGCTCCACCGGTTGCGTGTTGCTTAACAGCGCGATCAACTGCCGTTCTGGTTCCCCAAAAACTCGTGGTGACAAACTGAACACGTGCTTGTGTCCGGCCAAGGCTAATCGGTCATGGTTGTGGTAAGCCGTTAAGAATTCTTGCATATCACGCACTGCCAAAAAATGCCCGTCTGACGCATTGGCAAGGCGCAACTTAATAAAGATCCGCGCTTTTTTGGTCCAATCAGACGCCACATACGGGTGAATTTCAAGGGTCGCTTCCAACAGCAACTGACCCTTGGTGTTGTTGGTCAAGCCGTGAAAGTATTGTTGCTCCGGCAGATCCAACCCCGCCACAAACCGCGCACCTTGTGAAGCATCGCCATGTTGCGGTAAGTTGGTGTTGGCCGCCAGGGCCGCTTCGATAGTTTGATCTTGCGCTTTGAAATATAATTCCACCGCCGCAATGTGTTTGCAGTACCCATGATCTGGGAAAAATGGGCAGCTGCAACTATCTTGGCTGGCGCGAATGCCGACGATCACATCATAGGCATGCGTCCCATAAACCCGCGCTTCAATCACTTTCAAATCCGGATCAATGGCAATGATTTCGACTTTGTGCGCCGCCACAATCGCTTTGCCGCGACTCCACATAACACTTGGCATTTTCCGATCTGACATCTGACCGACCTCACTTTTTCAATACTTTCAGTGTAACACAAATCCCCACTTTCTCCGCAAACACTGTCCGGCAACGTCAGTGTGTTTTGAAGCTTCCAGTTAGCCTTACCAATTGCCTAGCGGCTTGAAAATATGTGAGCTCCAGCGCCTTGGCGCCACTGCGGAAAATTGGACAAGTTGGTATGACTAA
>NZ_AZEU01000115.1 GCF_001435035.1 Lacticaseibacillus manihotivorans DSM 13343 = JCM 12514 | reverse complement strand
AGTTCATCTCACGGTGTCGTGCCATGGGGTGGCTAACTTGTTCTTGCAATTTGCGATTGAATTTTACTTTCCAGATCCACACGCTCCTTGGCAAAGAGGCACGAATGAGAATACAAACAATCTGCTCCGTGAGTATCTTCCTAAGTCTCAAGACATGTCTGATATTCCTGCACCAGAATTCGCAGAGTACGCTCATAAATTGAATACCCGGCCCAAGAAGTGTCTGGGTTGGAGAACACCCTACGAAGTTTTCTATAATGAGACTTTGCACTTAATTTGACAATTCACCGTTCTAATAAACGCCGCGGGCGAATGAAGGTGGTGATGGCGGTGTCGTTTTCTGGAATGTAATCTGCAGCGGTAAAGAACGCTTGCATATCCGGATCATCGCATACCACCACGATGCGCGCGACTTGTTTGAAGTATTCGTCGAATTGATCCAACAGTTCGTGGCCGATGCCTTGATGTTGGTATTCAGGCAACACGATCAAGTCTTGAATGAACAACACCGTGTGCATATCCGACACGCCGCGGATCAAGCCGACTAAGCTGCCGTCTTCATCGCGTGCGGTTAGTAACGTTGAATTGGCGATGCCGCGAGCAGTTTCGCCGATGTCTTGTAAATAATGGGTGAAGCCCACGCCGCCATAAAGCTTTTTAATTTCATGAATGGTCAAACCAGTTTCAAATCGGTACTGCACGATATTGCCTCACAATCATCTTTAAAGTGTCTGCGATGATTGTACCCTTTTGTTGATGAGAGTTCATGTTTAAAAACATTAGGATTCGGTAAAATCGATGAACTGCACATTGTCGTCGATATCCCCACCATCGCCGGACAAGGTAAAAATGCTCATATTAGGAACATACTTCAAACTCAAGTGTTCATCTAAGTCTTCTTGCGAGTAACCTTTGATGCCGACTGGGCCTAAATTACTAGGCAGATCCACATCATAATCGGTGGCGTCATCAGAGTCGGGGATGACGTTGATCGTGAATTGCACTTGCATATGGATCATGGCATGTTGCGAATATGGACCGACGCCATCTTCAAAGGTCAACAACAAGCGCTTATCTGGTGCCAAATGCGGGGTGAGCTTCGCCACTGCCGCATCGTTAAAATGAATTTCCCTCGTAGTGCCTCCTTTGATTTTTCAACACTCCCTGACATAAGCATAGTCACTTTGAGTCTATTACGCAATTTATAAGCCTATACAATTTTTTCGAACGATATTTGCTTTTCGTCACAATTTCTTCACATTTAGCCGTTATATTGACTGTATGGACATAAGTCACCCACTTATTTCCATACCCATACCCAACTTTTTCATTTTTACTCCTCCAAGTAAAAATCGCCAGGTAGCCACCCACTACTTGGCCAATCCTTACTCCTTGGTCGCCACCACCCATGGCGACCATTTTTTTGTGCCATTTTTGCCCCATGCGTGCCGGCAGATGACATTGGACACAATAAACTTGTAGTAAGCGCTTTCTGGACGTGATATAATTCACATATTGATAAGACTGCACGGCTTGGATTGGCAACTGTTCACCATCTCAGGAGGAAAAAGATATGAAGAAACTGGTTACAGTCGGCGTCACCATGATCATGGCGTTAAGTCTCGCAGCATGCGGCAGCAATACAAAAGATAGTGATTCATCTAGCAAGTCCAGCTCCAGTGCCACTACGAAAACAAAAATCACCATCAATGATGGCCTGAAATCTGGCGAAACCGCGCCAGCTGCTGGCACTTTGGTAATGCGCCAAGGCTATGCCGCGCCGCATGGCACCCAGTCAGTTGCCGCAGTGAATGTGACCTTAAATGGGGATACCATTGTGGCTGCGCGCATTGATGAATTCCAATATGTCGACAAATCCGCTGATTGGACTGGTGTGCCAAACTCTGATAAAGATTTGGCAAAGGCTATCCTAGCGGCAAATTCTTGATCGGCAAAGCACAAAATTCCAAGCCTTACTCTGCTTTAATGAAGAAAGAAGCTAAGGCGACAAAGACTTGGGAAGAAAGCATGACTGCGATTCAAAACTACGTCAAAGGCAAAAAGGTTTCCGATCTCAAACAAACTGTCACTGATTTGAAAGCCACCAAGAAAGCTTCAGACGTGGTTTCCGGCGCTACTTTTGCCGATACCGCCGGCTATGTGCAAGCCATTTATGATGTGGCGTCAAACGGCATGGTTTCCAAAGGCGTCGCGACCACGGATAACAATGTCACTGAAGGCCAGATCTTAGCAGCACCGCACGGCAAACAAAGTTTTGGGATCATTACCGTGGCGATGCAAAACAATAAGATCGCGAATGTTTTCGTCGATGAATTTCAATACACGCCGAGTGCTACCTTTGGCGCCTTGCCAAACTCAGATAAAGATTTCGGCAAAGGCATCAAGTCAGGCACAGTGTTGGCATCTAAGCGCGCCAACTCCAAAGCTTATTCTGCTTTGATGACCAAAGAAGCCAAAGCCACGCATACTTGGATCGAAAACTCTGATGCCATTGCAGCGTTTGCCAATGGGAAAACCATTGCCGAACTGGAAACGGCAGTGGGTAATGTGAAGAAAACCAAGAAAGTGGCTGACGTAGTATCAGGCGCCACGTTTGTCGATACTGCCGGCTACTTACAAGCGATCATCGATGCCGCCAAAGCAGCAAAATAAGAACTGAGATCTTTACAGCAAAAGACGAGCACCCCCAAAGTTGGGTGCTCGTCTTTTTGCAGTGTCTGAGGATCAGTGGTTAGTGAACGTTGCCATCGTAACGTAACCGCCGGAACTTGGTAAATTGCGCAAATTGGCATAAATTAATCGATCGCCAGTGGTGATCCAAGTCACTTGTTCGACTGAAAGAATCGGATCGCCTGGCGCCACATTTAAATACAAAATATCTTGGGCATTGGCGAGCTCAGCAGTGATTTTGCGGTTGGCGCCTGAAAGCTGGACGTTGAGATCGTCACGAAAATAATCGTAAAGGGATTGCTCGCAGATCTCACGAGTCAAATCTTGCGCCAGTTTGATCGGGATGATGTTGTGTTCCAAGGAGTGCGGGATCCCTTTGAGTTTCCGTAGGCGATCGACGATATAAATCGGCTCGTCTGGTGTCAATTGAAGCTTTGTTTGGATTTTAGGCGTTGGCAAGCCCACTGAGAAATTTAAGAGTTGGGTGCTGACATCCGCGCGAGGATTGGTCGTGGTGACGCCAGCAAACCAAGAATTCGGGCGAACATGTTGGTTGAACATCGCGGTGTTGAGGACAAAAGTGCCTGAGCCAGATTTTTTCCAAATGAGCCCTTTTTGCTCGAGTTCATCGCAGGCTTCACGGATGGTGATCCGACTGACACCAAATTCTTGAGCCAAAGTCACTTGATCTGGCAGTTTGGTATGCGGCGGATATTGTTTGGTGTTGATCCGCTGGATGAGGGCTGCGGCAACTGCCTTGTATTGAGGAAGGGTCATGCTTCACCAGCTTTCTGAGCAATCACAGTGATTACTATTATTATAGATGATTTGCGCCGACTCACAACATTTTGCCGGCTAAGGTAACTGTTGATTGCATCAACTCGTGTGTTGTAGACCAGCTAGTGACGTGATACGGCATCATCATGATTATTCGGGAAATAATTTATATTTATTAATTTATATCATCGAGCAGATTATTGCAGGAATGAAAGACAAGGTGTGACATCAACCTGGGATGAATTTCGATTTCACTTCAGAAATGCCCATACCACTAGCCTCAACCAATTTTGAATTCGGATAAATTAAGTGACACCACAACCAATAAAGGCCAATTTAATCGTGCCAACGGCAATGGAAGCGGAAACCGGTTACAGCATTTTGGACCAATATTTTTACAATTCGTTCGGCTTTTGTATACCACTTTGGAAAAACGCGAAATGAAAGCGTATGAGTGACGGTATCTTCGAGGTAACCGAAATCGTGCCTGGCCGATTGAATTGGTGTGTACCAATGCTTGACTACTTGCAAAGCGTTTTCATGCTTGGCATACTGCTACGTGTACTAAATTTATACTAGTCTGACCGACTAGAGATCTTGGAGGAACTCATGAAATCATATATGCAAAACCTTGGGCGCTCCTTACAACTGCCAGTCGCCGTACTGCCAGCTGCTGCGCTTTTGGTCGGGATCGCCAATTACTGGCTGTCCTTTGGGCCTAATGCCATTGCAACGTTCCTGTTGCAAGGTGGCTTGGCAATTTTGGGTCAATTGCCAATTCTGTTTGCTGTCGGGGTTGCCTTGGGGATGTCCGAAGGCAAAGACGGGGCCGCAGCTTTTGCTGGGTTAGTTGCCTTTGAAGTCCCAGTCAACGTGTTGAAGCCTGAAAACATCGCCGCATTTACTGGCGTTAAGGTCACAGCCGTTGATCCGGCCTTTTCCCAAATCACGAACGTTTTCATCGGGATCATCGCTGGGTTGATCGCGGCTGCTTTATTCAACCGTTTCCACTCAGTTAAGTTGCCGATGGCCTTGTCCTTCTTCTCAGGCAAACGCGCGGTGCCGATCATGGCAGCTTTCGTCATGATGATCGTGTCTGCGATTCTGTTTGTTGTTTGGCCACCGGTTTATAACGTGTTGGTCGCCTTTGGTGAATCCATCGTTAAACTCGGTGCAGTCGGAGCCGGCTTGTACGGCTTCTTCAACCGTTTGCTGATTCCAACTGGGTTACACCAAGCGTTGAACTCTGTGTTCTGGTTTGACGTTGCCGGGATCAACGATATCGGTAAGTTCTTAGCTTCCCAAGGGCCAAAAGGCGTTACCGGGATGTTCCAAGCTGGGTTCTTCCCAGTGATGATGTTCGGTTTACCAGCTGGTGCGTTTGCCATTTACAAAAATGCGCGCCCAGAACGCAAAAAAGAAGTTGGTTCCTTAATGTTAGCCGGTGCCTTTGCCTCATTCTTCACCGGTGTTACTGAACCGCTTGAATTCTCCTTCATGTTTGTCGCTTGGCCATTGTACGTCATCCATGCGGTGTTCACTGGTATTTCCTTAGCCTTTGCAGCGTTTATGCACTGGACTGCTGGGTTTGCGTTCTCCGCTGGGTTAGTCGATTTCGTCCTCAGTTTCAAGAACCCAATTGCCAACATGCCTTACATGTTGATCATCCAAGGCTTAGTGATGGCTGTGATCTACTACTTCGGCTTTGATTTTGCCATCAAGAAGTTCAACATCATGACACCAGGTCGCGAAGAATTGCCTGCCGATGATGGCAAAGCTGCTCCGGCAGTGGTTACTGATGCCAATGATGACAAGTACACCGTTCAAGCAAAGCGCATTTATGCTGCGTTAGGTGGTAGCGATAACTTGAACGTGGTTGATAACTGCACGACGCGTTTGCGTTTGAAGTTGACTGATACTGGCAACATCGATAAAGCGGCGATCAAAGCCACTGGCGTTCCAGGGATCAACGTGTTAGATAAGAACAATTTACAAATTATTGTCGGTACGGAAGTTCAATTCGTGGCGGATGCTTTGAGCCAATTAAAAGAAGCCAACACCCCAGTTTCTGCGATCGAACCAAGTGCTGCCCCAGCTCCGGCTGTTGCGAAGTCTTCTGCAACCGAAGCTGGCGTAGAGGTTGAATTCCACAGTGTGGCTAACGGTCATTATTTGGAACTTGATCAATTAAGCGATCCTACTTTTGCCCAAAAGATGTTAGGTGACGGCTTTGCCATCGATCCAACCGACGGCAACATCGTGTCTCCTGTTGACGGTGAAGTTACCACTGTGTTCCCAACCAAACATGCCATCGGCTTTAAGACTGCTGGCGGGTTGGAAGTCTTGCTTCACATGGGCTTAGACACCGTTGAATTAAAAGGCGCTGGCTTTGATGTCCAAGTTGCTGATGGCGACAAGGTCAAGCATGGCCAACTGGTGGCCAAAGTCGATCTCGAATCGATCAAAGCTGCTGGTAAGCAAACGCCAATGATCGTGATCATCACCAATATGGATGCAGTCGGCTTGTTGAAGTACAACGCCGTTAAGGATCCAATCACAGATGATGCCAAGGTCTTAACTGCAACCACGAAGTAATTTCTAGTTAAATCGAAAACGCACTTTTCAGCTGTGCTCGGCTGAAAAGTGCGTTTTTTGATTTAATCAAATGGAAATTTCATGCCCCAGGCGTTGCGAACATCATCCATAATGTGGGAAACATCGCGAGACATGGCTAACTGACCATCATCATGGCCGACTTCAATGTAGCGCTGCATGTCTTGAACTTCATATTGTAAAGCCAAGTCGCTGTTACCTGCAGTCAACGTTTCGGTGTGCGAGCTGTGGGCATCTTCGGTGTAAGTGACTAATGCTTCAGTGGCCCGCGGATAGTTGTTGATCTCGACATAACCTTTGGTGCCTGAAACCACGCCTCGCTTAGGTTGTTTGGCCCGCAAGGATAACGCCATCACCGCCATTTGTTGTTCTGGGTTTTTCAAAATGATCCCAGATTGTTCATCGACGCCAGTTTCAAAGAATTTGACCGTGGTGAGAGTGACATTGGGTTGCGAATTCAAGAAGCTGCGCGCAAAAGCGGTGGCATAACCGCCGATATCTAACAACGCACCGCCTGCGAGGTCCTTATTGAAAAAGCGGTTGGTCGGATCATAATCTTTGAGGCTACCGAAGTTGACTTGCACCATATTGATATCGCCAAGTTTGCCTGACGCGATCAAATCCTGGACTTTTTGGTAAATCGGCATGTGGAATAAGGTCAATCCTTCCGTTAAAATCAACCCTTTTTCATGGGCTAAAGCTTGGACCTCATCAAATTGTTTGGCATTGACGGTGATCGCTTTTTCCGCAAGAACATGCTTGCCTGCATTCAACGCCTTTTTGATGTAGTCATAGTGGAAGGTATGTGGGGTGGCGATGTAAATGATATCGATGTTGGCATCGGCAATCATCGCTTCAGCATTCGGGTAGACATGTTGAATGTGTTTCTCAGTGGCAAATTGCTGGGTTTGTTCTGCATTTACCGCAGTGACGCCGTAAATCGAGCCGTTCACTGCGTTTAAGGCATCCGCCATTTCATGTGCGATCACACCAGTACCGATCATGCCCCAATTGTATGTGGTCATTTTAATAAGTCCTTTCTAGACGTTGCACGTCTCCGTCGCTAGTTTCCAACAAAATCGTCGTCACCAAGCCTTCAAATAAAGAAGTGGCCACGACGCCTGGCAGATTTTCCAAACGCTGGGCGAGCGCATGCACTTTGGTTTCAGCAGATAGTGGCAGATCGATTACGACATTGCCGTCGCGTGTCCGCGTGAAACCCATATAGTTGCTGGCTTGGCGAAGCTTAGCCGTGGTGTGAAAGGCTGAAGCCACTTGTTGCACTAAAGGGATGGCAACATCGAGCGCTTCGATCGTTAGTGGTGCTTGCCCATCAAATTCTGGCACATAGCGTTCTTCGCCTACCAATAACACAAATTGTCGACTCAACATCGCATTGCGCTTTTCATAAGTAAAAATCGCGCCACCGCTTTTCAACGCTTCGAAATGGTTTGTCACTTGGTCGCAGCCGTCAAAGGCGATATCGGTTCCGGTGAGACCAAGATCCACGGTTAAGCCTAATTCACGACAAGTCGCAATCGTCGCTTCTGAAGGACTGCAGATCCGCAGATCAGTCAGTGAACTCGCGGCGATGGCTTGCGCTAATTGCTTGATATGGTTGCCAACGCCTAAGCTGATGGCCATGCCAGATTCGATCATCGCTAAAGCTGCTTGAATTTGTTTGGACATGAGGCGCCTCCTGAGAAATTTAATTTCACAGTCATATTAAAATGTGAAATTAAATTTGTCAAGCGCTTGCTTAACCGAAAGAAATCTACTAAATTGGAAGGTGTAGAAATTGACGAAATGAGGGGAAATCCATGACCCAACGCAATATCATCAACGACTTGTACGCCCAGCAGCCGAAAATGTCTGCCACCGATAGCAAAATTGCAGCCGTGATTTTAGCTGATCCCAGCTTGGTCGTGAACATGACGATTGCTGCATTGGCGCAAGCAGCGCAAGTCAGTGAAGCCTCTGTGTCGCGTTTTTGTCGGAATTTGAATCGCGACGGCTTTCACCAAGTCAAAATCGAACTGGCCCAAGCTGCGGAGGATCAACATAATTACTATCATGATATTCACGCTGATTCGACTGACCAAGCGTTGCAAAATATTGCCGAAAATAAAATCGCTGAAGTGAAGGCGACCCTCCAGGGGATCGATTCGGCCCAAATCGACACGTTGTTGACTTGGTTGAAACAAGCACCAGTGATTCAGTGTGCTGGCGCTGGGGGCACGTATCCGGTAGCCTTAGATGCGGTATACAAGTTCAATCAGTTAGGCTTTTTGGCACTTTGTGATGCGACTTATGAAACCAGCATGGCGCAAACCATGAATTTACCAACAGGATCAGTACTGTTGGTGATCTCAAATTCTGGTGAAACCGCCCATTTGATCAACCAAGCCCAGTATGCCAAGCAACATGATATTCATGTCGTTGCGTTGACCAATCGAGATGATTCGCCGTTGGGAAAGCTGGCGGAGGTCCACATTTTAACCGCTGTGCGGCAACAAGTGTTCGAATCTGAATATTACTTTTCAAGGTTGTCTGCGACGGCAGCCATTGAAGCCTTATTCTTATTATTGCTGGCGCAAGATCCGGCGTACTCCGATCATATTCAAGCCCATGAGCATCTGATCGCTGATGCGAAAATTTGAACACACAAAGACGCCACGAGTGACCTTTACCCAATTTGTTGGAACTGAATATGATTTAGACGCAAGGTAACTCTTG
>NZ_AZEU01000114.1 GCF_001435035.1 Lacticaseibacillus manihotivorans DSM 13343 = JCM 12514 | reverse complement strand
CGTGTGAATCATGGGATTGCGCTGCTTTTTTGAAATTCTATGAATAATCCAGGTTATTTATTGCCGAAAACCACGGATTACCAGCTGTATTTCCGCACAGCGCATGACTTCATGTCCCAAGCGCTGATCCCAACAGAAACTGCGCAACGTTGGATCAACTATTTAAAGTATCAAGCCGATATGAATGTGGCTGAACATCGCCGGGTGCAATTAGGTGCAGTCACCATCAATCAGCCTGCTGTGTTGTTGCGGTTGAGTACCGTCGGGGATGTCGAACGGCGTGAGACTTTGGTGGCACGTTTGATTTATGGGATCCCACCTTTAGATGAGATCGGCGCAAAGACCGTGGCAGGGTTGGCGCAGAGTTTGCAGGCTCGTGGCATGTTGGCGTTAAGTGGTGCGACTGGCAGCGGGAAAACGACGTTGTTGTATCAACTTGCGCAAGTGATCGCCACGGACAAAATGGTCATGACGATTGAAGATCCGGTGGAAATTAAACATGAGAATTTTTTACAACTACAAGTGAATCCGCAAGCTGATATGACTTATGCCAGTTTGTTGAAAGCTGCTTTGCGTCATCGTCCTGATGTGTTGATCATTGGCGAAATTCGCGATTTCGAAACGGCACAAGTGGCTTGTGAAGCGGCGATTTCTGGGCATATCGTGTTGACCACGGTGCATGCGCGCAATGCAGAATTGGTGCCGTTGCGGTTGAAAAGTTTAGGCGTTGATGCAGCGTTAGTCGATGCTGCCGTGGTTGCCAGTGCTTCCGTTAATCTGGTTTTTACGCCGTCACCGCATGCCCAAGTCGAATTGGTGAAATGGAAAGAAGGGGTGATCGATGAAAAAAGTCAACTTGGCTGATCAATTGCGCTTTTGTCGCTTGGTGGCCGAATTGTTGAATGCCGGCTTTAGCTTGAATCAAGCGCTCGTGTATTTGCAGGCTGCGATGCCAAAGAATAAACAACACTGGCAAACGATCCAAGACCAGCTGGCGGCAGGGGTTGAGTTAACCGACAGTTTGCAGGCGGCACATTTTCATCCGTTGATCTTGCAACAAGTGACCTTGGCCCAACAACATGGCCAATTAGCTAATAGCTTGAGTCATGCGGCTGAGTATTTACACCTGCAAGTGAGCAATCGCCGCAAACTCAAACAACTGATGGTGTATCCCAGTGTATTGATGGTGTTACTAGTGAGTTTGCAATTGGTGTTGTGGCTAGGGGTGTTGCCGAGCTTGCAAATGCAAACGACGGTCAATAACTGGTGGCCATTATTGGTCGTGATCAGTGTCCTGATTTTAAGTTTTTGCGGGTGGCTAGGTTTGCGTCGGCTGTCAGCAGTGACGCGCTATCGCATCAGCCAAGTCGTGCCAGTCGTGCGCGGATTGGTCAATAATTACTATCAATACCAGTTTGCTGTTGGTGCGAGTCACTTTTTGGCGGCGGGATTAGAACTGAGTGCCTATTGTGAATTATTAGCAGTATTGTCGGATAGCGTGTTGGCGCATACTGGCCAAGCCGTGGTGGATCAACTTGCGGCAGGCGTGCCGCCAGAAAAAGCTTTGACCCAACGTTTGATTTATCCGCCAATTGCCGAGTTGATTGGGCTAGGTCAAGAACAAACGCTGGTGGCGCATGGCGTTGACCTGTTTGCGCAAGCTTTATTTACGCGCTTGCGCCAGCGCTTTGAACAAGTGATGGCGTTGGTGCAGCCGGTATTGTTTTTGGTGATCGGGGCGCAAATCGTCATGGTTTATGTGGGCATGTTAGGACCGCTTTATAACAGTGTGAATCAATATTAATTTGGAGGATAAGAATGAAAAAACATCGTAAGCAAGGCTTCACGTTGATCGAAGTCCTGGCTGCATTGGGCATCATTATCGTGTTGACATTAACGTTGTTCGTGACCATTCGTGCTCAGCTTCAAAAAGCCAATGATGAGAATTTAAAGTCAGTGGCCGCGGCGATGAATATGCAAATCGCGGTGGCGTATGAGCAAGTGGGGCGCAATGATTCTAACTTTAGCAATATTGCTAGTTTACAGAGTTCCGGAATTATTACTGCAGAACAAGCCGATCAAGCAGCCAAACTTGACTATAATGCTGGTGCGAAGCCACCGGAATTTACAGTCAAATGAGAAAACATGGCTTTACGATCATTGAAATACTGATTGCCTTGTCGATTAGTATCGCAACATTGATCACGACGGTATCTTTTGGCCAAAGGTGGTGGCAACAGCAACAAGAAGCGCAATTTTTTGCTGACTTTCAGCGAGACTGGTCGCAGTTGCGCCAAATGGCGATCGTGGATCAAGTGGATGTTGAAGTGAAATGGGATTTTGACCATCGGCGCTTTTGGTTTGGCACGCTAAAATATGCAGGAAAAGCTTATGTTTATTTGCCAAAGAGCTTATCCATGGATTTTCCCAATCAAGATAGTCAATGGTCACTGGAATATTCTGGTGGCAATTTTACGAAAGAGCAGACTTTGATTTTCTATCGCGGCAGTGCGACTCGCCAAGTAATCTTCACTTGGCAAATGGGATCGGGGGTGTTATTACGTCACGACACATGAAAGGCTTAATGATTGCCGAACACTTGGCGGCCATCAGTGTGTTTGCGTTGGCCATCGTTTGGCTCAGCGGGATCGTGACTTATTCACAGACGCAACTGGCCCCGTTACGCTTGCAAGCTGAAGCCTATCAAGCTGCCAATACGGCATTAGTGACTGGAGACAAGCAAGTGGTGATTGCCGGGATTACTTGGCAAGTGGAGGTGAGTGACAATGCGGTTAAAGTGGTCAATACTGCGACCCAGTACACGCAAACGCTCGGGCGTGACGCTGATTGAAACCATAGTGGCGCTTGGACTATTAGTGGGGATGTTTTTGATGTGGCAACCGGTAGTCAGCAGTTTAAGTCAATTCACTTGGCGTGATGCAGAGGAATTAAACGTTGCGACATTTGAGCAGGTGACCCAACAATTGGTGTCATCAACAGATACCGTGACTGTTGATGAAGGCCGTTTAGTGATCACCAAACCAGCGACGGAAAAAACGATTAAAAATTATTCTGGTAAAAGCGGTGACTTATTAATTTTTACCCGGGCAAATAATGAAGGCTATGAACCGGTATTAACGGATGTGGCAGCAGTCGCCTGGACTGAAGTTGACCATGCGGTGAAATATACGGTCACCATGAAAAGCGGCCGCATCTATGAAGGAGTGATCGTCGATGGCGAAAAAGCGCGGTAGTGCACTCTTGTCAGCATTACTGATTTTATTTGTGGTGACCTTATTTTCACTGGCGGCCATGCAACAAATCGCGCAGTGGCAAGCAGGGTATCAAAGCTTGTTGAAGCATGAAAAAGAGACCTTCAACACCCGGTTTGACGATTGGTCCCGCCAGCAAAGTGCTGCCACCAGTGATACAAAAGACTAGCTGTTTACAGAAAAACAGGTCTGTATTGAAACACACGCGCCACTTGAGTATCATTGAGAAGAAATGAAACGGAGGGTCTCAAGTGGCAAACGAACAATTAAAACAGCTTTATGATGTGTTAGACGATACCACCGCCTTGCTGCACAAAACGCTGGGCAGCACTTATTTGGATGCGGCGATCGAATCCGGCGAGAACTTGATGGCACACACAGTTCATCAAGAAGACGGTTTACCCAGTCAAGCAACAGTCGATAAATTGACTGAACAATATGCAACCATCGACCTGAGTGACTATTCGGCTGAAGAATTGCGCCAGGCCTTGCAATTGGTTTTGGTCAAAGCCGTCCAAACTGACGGCATCGAGCCTAACAAGCAAGTCACGCCAGATGCCATGGCCAGCTTGGCAACTTTTGTGGCGACGACCTTCCACGCCAACATGCCAGAAACCATGACCGTCGCCGACCCAACCGTTGGCAGTGGGAACTTGTTGTATGCAGTGATGAATCAGCTACATGCCGCTAAAAACGTTACGGTTAAAGGTGTTGGCATCGACAATGATGACACGCTGTTAGCCTTTGCTGACATGAGTGCTGGCTTACAACATCTCGATGTCCAACTTTTTCACCAAGATGCCTTGGCTGATTTACCCGTCACCAACGCTGATTTGGTGATCGCCGACTTACCAGTGGGTTATTATCCGTTAGATGAACGCGCGAAAACCTTTGAAACTGCGGCAGAATCCGGGCATTCTTATGCGCATCATTTGTTGATCGAACAAAGCTTGAAAATGTTGAAGCCTGGTAGTTTCGGCTTCTTTTATGTGCCAGCCAACGTGTTTAAGTCCAAAGAAGCAGCTGGACTCACCGCGTGGATGACGAAAGCGGCGCATTTTCAAGGGCTGTTGAACTTGCCAGAAAGCTTGTTTGCTGATCCTGCCGCGCAAAAGTCGTTATTGATTCTGCAAAAACCAGGTGAACACACCAAACAAGCCTCACAAGTTTTACTGGGGACTTTCCCAGACTTGTCCGACCGCAAAGCATTTACCGAATTTATCGCTAGCGTCCAAGCTTGGGCCAAAGCGAACTTAGCATAGGAGGATCCATGGCAAAAATTCTTGCGATCAATGCCGGCAGTTCAACGCTGAAGTGGCAACTATTTTTAATGCCTGAAGAAAAAGTCTTGGCCAAAGGCTTGATCGATCGCATGGGGATGCGGCAATCAAGCATCACCATGAGTGTCAACGACCAAGTGGTGATCAAACGCGATCAAGATATGCCCACCATTGCCGCAGCAGTCGCAGCAGTGATGAATGCCTTGAAAGAATCAGGCGTGATCCATGATTTGACCGAGCTGAAAGGGGTTGGCCATCGGATCGTTGCCGGTGGGGAAGTCTTTTCCGAATCTGCGATTTTAGATCATCAAGCGTTAGCCCAAGTGGATGCGTTAGCAGAATATGCACCGCTGCACAATCCGCCAGAAGCGGCGGCGGTCCGGGCTTTTGCCCATCGTTTGCCACGCGTGCCGCAAGTTGGCGTGTTTGACACGGCCTTTCATGCCAGCATGCCAGCGGTGAATTACCGTTACGCCATCAAACAAGAATTTTATGAACAGTTTGGCGCGCGGAAATATGGCGCACATGGCACCAGCCATCGCTATGTGGCTAGTCGCGCTGCGGCGTTATTAAACCGACCGTTAAATGAGCTGAATTTAGTGTCGATGCATTTAGGCTCAGGCGCTTCAGTCACTGCGATCAAAAACGGCCGTTCTTATGACACCTCGATGGGCTTTACGCCAGTGGCAGGCTTGGCGATGAGTACCCGCAGTGGGGACATTGATCCGTCACTCGTGTTATTTTTAATGCAGAAATTGCATTTGCATGATCCGCAAAAAATGATCGATATCTTAAACCGTGAATCAGGTTTGTTGGCGTTGTCTGGTTTGTCGCCTGATATGCGCGAACTGCAAGCTGCTGCGCCCAATAATCCTGATGCCCGCTTGGCGTTGGATGTGTTCAATAATCGCGTGATCAAATACGTCGCCAGCTATTTAGCGGAGTTGGGACACGCAGATGGTTTGATTTTCACCGCTGGTATTGGCGAACATGATGAAGATGTGCGTCGAGAAGTCATCGCCGGCCTCAGCATTTTCGGCGTGAAACTCGATGAACAAGCCAACCGCGATCCGCATGGGGAAACCTTGATTTCAACGCCAGATTCCACGATCCCCGTGTTTATGATCCCGACCAATGAAGAGCTGATGATCGCGCGCGACGTGATGCAGTTGGTTTAAGTTGAAAGCTAGCTTGGCGACAAGTTGTCGCGGACGCTAGCTTTTTATATGCACAAATATGATAATAAGACTATTACCTATCAACGGAGGATCGCCATGAGTTTTTGGAGTATCGGCTATATTGTGATTTTTATCATCGCTTTGAGCGTGACGATTTGGTTTCGCACCAAAATTACCATCAAAGCTGCACCGCGCTGGTTTTGGCGGTGGTTTTATCTGGTCGCCGCGGCCATGGTGGCAGCAGTGACTTATTTCACCGCCAACGACTTTGATGGGCTGGTGTCAGGTGGTTTTATTGCCGCCATGTTTTTAGTGTTTGCCTTGTGGCAGCGCGGGTTAACGCAAGATTCAGTCATCAATGGGTTAGGGTCGGTGCGCCAATATCGCGTTTTGACGGCAATTCAACTCCAACCCCTGGATGATGGCTGCTTATTGGCCGCGATGGTGGGCAGCGTGGCGGTGGTGCGATTGAAGTTTGATCGGCCAGTTGACGACATCGCCAAATTTTTACGGCAAAAAATGGATCCGAAACGCGTGGTGATCGTATCCTGAAATCGTTATCTGTTTGTAATTTATGAACAGGCGTGTATAATTCTTGTTATGTCTGGAGGGAAAGCATGCAAGAGTCTGAAAACCAAGAGTTAGCACGCAATTTGAAAAGTCGCCATATTCAATTGATGGCGATCGGCGGGACCATCGGCACTGGATTATTTCTCGGTGCCGGCCAATCCATTCATTTGGCTGGTCCGTCGATTTTATTAGCTTATTTAATGGCTGGCGGCATGTGCTTTATGTTGATGCGCGCGCTTGGCGAATTGTTGATGTCTGACCTTTCCCAGCATTCGTTTATCGACTTTATCAAAAAGTATCTCGGCGATTCCTGGGGCTTTGTGACCGGATGGACGTACTGGATATGCTGGGCGGCGTTGGCGATGGCTGAAGTCACTGCGGTGGGGACTTACATTCGCTTTTGGCTGCCGAATGTTGCCCAATGGATCCCAGGTCTATTGACCTTAGTGATTTTATTATTGGTCAACTTGATTTCCGTTGGCTTATTCGGAGAAGCGGAATTTTGGTTCGCATTGATCAAAGTGGTGGCCATCATTGCCTTGATCGCTATTGGCATCGTGTTGATCGGCACCAGTTACAAAACGCCTAGTGGCCACGCCAGTTTAGCCAACTTGGTGAACTATGGGGGCTTTTTCCCCAAAGGCGCCAGCGGGTTTTTCATGGCGTTTCAAATGGTGGTGTTCTCCTTTACTGGGATCGAATTAGTCGGCTTGACGGCTAGTGAAACGGCTGATCCGAAAAAAACCATCCCAGATGCGATCAACAAGTTGCCAATTCGCGTGATTTTGTTTTACATCGGGGCACTGCTGGTGATCATGGCCATTTATCCTTGGAACACGGTTTCGGCGAATAACAGTCCGTTTGTCACGGTGTTTTCCAATATCGGGATCAATGCGGCGGCGGATATCGTGAACTTTGTGGTGTTAACTGCCGCAGCGTCGGCATGTAACTCTGGCTTATATTCCACCGGGCGGATGTTGTTTTCCTTGTCGCTGGAAAGCAAATCACCACGCTTGCACCGCATGTCCAAATTATCACGCCGCCAAGTGCCATCGCGCGCCTTAATTGCCAGTGCCGCGGTGATCGGGATCGCAGTGATTTTAAACATCTTCCTGCCGGCTTCTGTCTTTACGTTAGTGACCAGTGTGGCCACCATCAGCTTTTTGTTTGTTTGGGTGATGATCGTATTGACCCACTTGAAGTTCCGCAAAGCGCATCCTCAAGGTGGCGACTTTAAAGCGCCATGGCATCCGTTCGGGGATTATTACGTCTTAGCCTTTTTAGCGATGGTGGTGATCGTGATGTTGTTCAGTCGCGAAACGGCGATTGCCGAAGGTTTGGCAGTGATTTGGATCGGGAGTTTATATTTCACTCGCAAACATCGTCATCAAAAATCACGCAAATGAGTCGCATATTTTTCCTTACGTCGCTACATCGCAAGATGAGGCGACTATTTTTTTACGTAAAATTCACGACGCCCAATTTTTCGATTTTGAAAACTTTCCGTGAACGTTGACAGACCAAATATAATTGAAAATATTCAAGTTGTCATAATAATATTTTTGTACATGACAATGTGGACATTAAAGCCTTTATAAAACAGGATTAATTTGCTTGTTTCAAAAATAGGAGTTAACATAAAGCTACCACCGATTTTCTGAAAGGAGTCTGTTTATGAACACTGTCACGTTAAAAGTCTCGGATCAAGCCATCGATATCAACAACTTGGCTGATGCGAGTGCGCCGAGTCAAATGCGGATTGCCTATGATCCCAAGCTTTCAATTGGCAAGAATCTGGAAAATATTCGTATTGCGTTGGTGGGCATTGATTTTGATGCGATCATCATTGAAAATCCCCTGAGTTATACCTTTTCCGATACCGTCGTGGGCTTGAATCATCAGCGCATCGATATCGGCTTGGCGTTGATGAACATGTTCAACAAGCCTGTCGTGGCAGCGCCCACGGTTCGGACCTTAGGCTTGAAGCAGGCCATCGCAGAAAAGCGGGATCACGCCAGTTGGCATTTGGATTACTACGGGCAATATGCAGGGGCCAGAAATTTCGGGCAAGAAGCGATGTTGACCATCGGCAATGGTTTTTTAGGATTGCGCGGGGCGTATGTTGAAGCCAATGCGGATGACGATAATTATCCAGGCCTTTATGTGGCTGGCATGTACGATCAAACCACCACCCAAATCAACGGTCAGGCGATCGTGAATGAAGACTTGGTCAATTTACCCAATGCACAATATTTAAGTTTTGCGATCGATCACGGCCAACGCTTCACCATCAAAAAGTCTGACATCACCGATATTTATCGCAGTTTGGATCTCAAAACCGGCCAACTGCACACCACGATGTTGGCTTCGCTGGCAACGGGCCATCAGTTGATGATCGAAACCGTTAAAGTCGCGGATATGCAGCACTACCATCAATTTGCCATTCGCTATCGCCTGACGCCGTTGAATTTTGCCGGGACGTTAAGTGTCTTTGCTGGCATCGATGGCCGCGTCACCAATCAAAACGTCGCCAGGTATGCGCCGTTTGATTCACAACATCTCCAAGTCACTGGGCTGCAAAGTGACGCCAATTTAGGCATGTTGACCGGCACCACCAAACATAGTCAGCTGCATTTTGCCATCACCAGTCGCTTTGATGGGCATGGCGAAGTCACCACCAAAGCCCAAGGCCAAACGTTGTTACAACAAGTTGATCTCAATGTAGCGCCAGGGGAAAGTATTGTCGTTGAAAAAACTGTCGGTGTTTATACCAGTCGCGAAACTGCAACAGATGTCAATGCCACTGCTTGGCAACACGGGCGCGACGGTGGTTTTAATGAAGCAGCGGCGCACACCGATCAATTTTTACAACAAGTCTGGGCTAAAGGTGATGTGCAAGTGGCCCCAGATGTCACCAGCCAAAAATTATTACGCGTCAATATTTTTCAACTGTATGTGTCCGGCGCGGCGCTGGCGACTGGCGATTTAGACGCGTCGATCGGCGCGCGCGGCCTTCACGGTGAAGCGTATCGCGGGCATATTTTCTGGGATGAGATCTACATGATGCCATATCTGGCCGCCCATGCCCCTGCAGTTGCCAAAGCGATGTTGACATATCGGGCCAAGCGCTTGCCGCAAGCCCAACAAGCGGCGCGTGAACTAGGCTACCAAGGCGCCATGTATCCTTGGCAATCAGGTGCTGATGGCAGCGAACAATCCCAACGCCTGCATTTGAATCCGTTGACCAATCAATTTGACCCGGATGAATCCAATCGCCAACGGCATGTCAGCTTGGCGATCGCGTATAACGTGTGGTTGTATGATCATTTAAATCAAGACGCTGAGTTTATGCAAACCAGTGGTGAAAAAATGGTGGCTGAAATCGGGAAATTTTGGTTAAGCAAAGCCGAGTTAGATCCGCAAACCAAGCGCTATCACATCAAAGGCGTGATGGGGCCAGATGAATTCCATGAAAACTATCCGCATGCCAAAACTAAAGGCCTGACGGATAATGCTTACACCAATGTGATGGTGGCTTGGCTGTTTCAGTGGTTGCAACAACTCAAACCTAAGGACTTGACCCCGGCACAACTCAAACAAATGGATCACGTGCGGCGGCATTTGACCTTAGACATCAATGATGACGGCATTATCGGCCAGTTTGCTGGTTACTTTAAACTGGCGCGGTTGAGTTTTGATGATTATCACAAACAATATGGCGATATTTCGCGCTTGGATCGGATCTTAAAAGCAGAAGGCAAAACGCCTGATGCCTATCAAGTGGCCAAGCAAGCTGATACCTTGATGGCATTTTACTTGTTGGATGAACCAGTCGTCCATCAGTTGATCACCGATATGGGCTACAGCTTGCCGAAAAATTATGCCGAACAGAATTTACAATATTATTTGGATCGCACGACGCATGGCTCAACGCTATCACGTATCGTGTATGCCTTATTGGACGCCCGGGCTGGTCGCGTTGACCAATCATGGTCGCTGTACCATCAAGCTTTGCTTTCAGATTATTACGATATTCAAGGCGGCACGACGGCAGAAGGCTTACATCTCGGCGTGATGGGCGCCACCATCGATGTGGCCACGCGAGTGTATGCCGGCGTTGACCCACTGGGCGACACGTTAAGCATCGATCCGAACTTGCCCAAAGCTTGGACGTCGATGCAAGTCACGCAAGACTTTCATGGGGCGCGGGTGGTGTTGACGATCACAACTCAAGCAGTAGCGGTGGTTGCCGATCACGATTTAACCGTGTTGATCCAAGGCCAGCAACAACAGATCACAGCAGGCAAAATGCACCGCTTTATGTTGAGAAAGGAAGACGCACATGACCAATTTTAAAGCCCTTAAAGGCGTATTGTTTGATTTAGACGGGGTGATTTGCGACACTGCTCGCTTGCATGCCCAAGCATGGTCGGCGATTGCCAAAAAGGTGGGCACCACTTGGACCCCGCAGTTGCAAGCAAGCCTTGCCGGGATCGATCGGATGCATTCCCTGGATTTGATCATTCAAGCCGGGAATGGTCAACACCAATTTTCTGAAGCTGAAAAACAAGCCTTGGCGACAGAAAAAAACACCCAATACTTAGCGTTAGTCGCAGATCTCAAACCGACAGACATTTTGCCTGGCGTTCGCATCTTTTTAGATCAATTGCAACAACACGGCTATCAAATCGCCTTAGCCTCTTCGTCTAAAAATGCCCCGTTAGTCTTAAAGCACCTCGGGTTATCAGATTTCTTCTCTGAAGTGGTAGATCCTGCCACCTTGACGCATGGCAAACCAAATGGTGAAATTTATGCTAAAGCTGCGGCTTTATTAAACCTGGAACCTGCGCAATGTTTGGGGATCGAAGACGCGGCGGCAGGCGTTGACGCTATTAATAATGCTGGCGCAGTGTCTGTTGGCATCGGGGATGCGCAAACTTTAGCTAAAGCGGATGTGGTGTTCCCAAGCACCGCTGAATTGACTTTGGCGAATATTGAACGTGGATTGGCAGGTGAAGCGCGTGGCTAAAGCACTGGTGTTTTTTGATTTAGATGGGACGCTGTTACAAGCGGATAAATCAGTTTTGCCAGAAGTTGCTCAAGCGGTTCAAGATCTACGCAAAAATGGGGTCGAACCAGCGATCGCAACTGGCCGCAACGTGTTTGAAGTGCAATATGTGTTAGATGCGACTGGTATCGATACCATCGTGGCCGCTAATGGCAGTTATGTGCAAGCCCATGGTCGCGTGGTGCATCAAACCTTGTTGGATCCGCAAGTGGTGATCAAATTTAATGCCTATTGTGCCGCACATCAAGATCCAGTCGGCTGGTACAACCAATCAGGTTTTGCCTTGAGTGCTCAAAATGACGATACCATCGCCAATTATCAATTGTTGCAACTCAACGCTCAAGTCGACCCCGATTGGTATGCCGACCATCACGTGAATTTTATGTTCGTCTTTGAACGCGATCAAGACGACACCTTGCCCCAGCTGTTTCCAGAACTCAGCATGGTGCGCAACAATCCACGCGGTTTAGACGTGATGCAACAAGGTGTGACCAAAATGTCTGGCATTCGGCAATTGTTGAGTCAGCCAGATTTTGTCGATATTCCCACTTATGCGTTCGGTGATGCGCAAAATGATCTGCCAATGTTTGCTGGTGTCGATCATCCGATCGCCATGGGCAATGGGCAAGCGGAAAACAAAAAGCAAGCTGAGTTTATTACCACGGCCAATGATGACCATGGCATCGTCAACGGCTTGAAACATTTCAACTTAATTTAATCGCTGAGCACCTCGACTAATCTGGAGGTGCTTTTTGTTTGCATCGTGGTGGTATACTGATCCTGTATCCGCATACAACAGGAGGTAAATCATGGCTAAATTACCAAAATATTTCTTATGGGGCGGCGCTGTCGCTGCCCATCAACTTGAAGGGGCCTGGCAAGCAGGCGGCAAGGGGATGTCGATCGCTGACGTGATGACCGCCGGCTCCAATACCCAACCGCGCGAAATTACCAATGGGGTCTTACCAGGGAAGAATTATCCCAATCACGAGGCAATCGATTTTTATCATCATTACAAAGAAGATATCGCGTTGTTTGCGGAAATGGGCTTCAAGGCTTTTCGCACCTCGATTGCTTGGGCGCGGATCTATCCCAACGGCGATGAACTTGAACCCAACGCTGAAGGACTGAAGTTTTACGATGATTTATTTGCTGAATGTCACAAATACGGCATCGAGCCAGTGGTGACGTTGGCCCATTTTGAAATGCCTTATCATTTGGTCACGACATATGGTGGCTGGCGCGATCGCCGTTTGATCGACTTTTTCCTGCGCTTTGCCAAAACGTGCTTCACGCATTTCAAAGATAGCGTCAAGTATTGGATGACTTTTAACGAAATCAATAACCAATGCAACTACATGCGCGACTTTTCGATGGCCACGAATTCTGGCTTGATTTTCTCGCCAGATGCCACGCCAGCAGAACATGAAGCCACCATGTATCAAGCCAGCCACTATGAACTGGTAGCTTCAGCTTTGGCAGTGGCTGCTGGGCATGAAATCAATCCCGACTTTAAAATCGGTTCGATGATCAACTTCACCCCACAATATCCCGCTTCCAGCAAACCAGAAGATGTGCTCATGGCGCAAAAGGCGATGCAAAAGCGGTTCTGGTGGGAAGATGTGCAAACCTTTGGCAAGTATCCGCGCTTTATGGAAGCTTTCTTCAAGCGCACTGGCTTGCGGCCTGATATCACCGAGCAAGATCGTCAGGACTTAGCAGCCGGTAAAGTGGATTACATCGGTTTTTCCTATTACAGCTCTAACACTGTCGCCGCGAGTGCTGACAATCCGTGGTATGATTTCGACGGCGTCAAGGCTGAAGTCAAAAATCCGCATTTGCAAACGAACGACTGGGGTTGGACCATTGATCCCGTTGGCTTGCGCTACAGCATGAATTGGTTGAGCGAGCGTTACGACTTGCCATTGATGATCGTCGAAAATGGCTTAGGGGCTTTTGATCACGTGGAACCGGATGGCAGCATTCATGATCCATACCGCGTGGCTTATCTCAAAGCCCACATTGAACAAATGATCAAAGCCGTTGACGAAGATGGCGTTGATTTATGGGGCTACATGCCTTGGGGTTGTATCGATTTGGTTTCGGCAGGCACTGGCCAAATGGATAAACGTTATGGTTTCATTTATGTCGATAAAAACGATGCCGGGGTTGGCACTTTGAAACGTTCACGTAAAGATTCCTTTAAGTGGTATCAACACGTGATCGCCACCAATGGCGAAGACCTCGCATAACTTAAAAAGCCGCGTCAGTACAGTTGACGCGGCTTTTGTATGCAGTGGAAAACAAAAAACACCCAACTTTAGCAGTTGAGTGTTACAGATCCCAAGTCACGTAATCGGTGCCGGGTTGAACAAGCAAATGTCATTGTAAATGCCATATTGTTCAGTGAATGGCTTGTCGGTGCCAGAGGCGACATTGAGAATCGTGTCACAAATTGATTCGCCCATATCTTCGATCGATGTGTCGTCGGTTAAAACTGAGCCGGTGTTGATATCGATGACATCAGGCCATTTTTCTTTAAGTTCATTACGGGTGCAGACTTTTAGCACTGGCAAAGCGGCTAGTCCGTAAGGCGTGCCGCGGCCGGTGACAAAGACTTGCAACGTCGCACCAGAGCACATTTGCATCGTGCCACAAACCAAATCGCTGGCAGGCGTGGCTGCAAAAATCATCCCATGCTTGGTTGGAATCCCACCAGGGGTGAGTACTTCTTTGACTTCCAAAGACCCAGATTTTGCAATCGAACCCATCGACTTTTCAACGATCGTCGACAAGCCGCCTTTTTTGTTGCCTGGGCTAGGGTTGCAGAGCGATCCACTTTGCCTTTAGCCAAATAGTTGTCATACCAAGACACTTGTTGTTTGAAGACATTGCAAGTTTCTGGGCTCGTGATGCGATTGGCGATAAATTCAACGCCATCGCGGACTTCAGACACTTCAGAAAACATGACTGTGGCGCCGGCTTTGACTAACATGTCAGCGGCATAGCCGACACTGGTATTGCCAGAAACGCCAGAAAAAGCATCTGAGCCGCCGCATTGCAACCCGATCAACAATTTATCAAGCGGCTGCTTGGTGCGTTTGCGTTCATTTAACTTGGCGAGTTTTTTATCTGCCATGTTAAAAATCGCATCGATCATGCCTTTAAAGCCGTGTTGCGCTTGTAAAATCACCAAATTATCTGGTGTGCATTGATCTTGCAACAACATTTGCGGGGTGAGTTTTTCACACCCGAGGCTGACACACATGATTTGACCACCAAAATTTGGATGATGTAACAAGTTGCGCAAGCCGTTGATCGGAATCTCAGCATTTTCCGCATTGATCGCCACACCGCAACCATATTGGTGGTTGATGGCGATGACATCATCAACGTTTGGATATTTTGCCATCAGTTGATTTTTGATTTTGACGATCGCAGCGTTGACGATCCCGATCACACATTGCACCGTGGTATGAATCGCCAAGATGTTCCGAGTCCCAGAATATTCTGAAAAGCTCGGGTCATTGGCATAACCCATAAAATATGGTGTTTTAGGTGCGCGAATATTTTCTGGTTCTTTAAAATCAGGATTGGCGCGCAATGCATCCAGTGCAGGACTTGGTGGCAACTTCAAACTGGTTTCGTTGATCCAAGAGCCTTTAGGAAAATCGTGCAATGCGTAACCGAGGACAACGCCATAACGGCGAATCGGTTCACCTTGTTTGATATCCGTTAAAGTGATCTTGTGCGATTGCGGAATGTCTTCTTGCAACACCAAATCATCGATGTTATCCACGTGGTCGCCTTTTTTGCCAGGTTCGACTAAAACTGCCACGTTATCTTGCGGTGTTAATTGGATGACTTTCACATGATCGCCCCTTTCTTTGTATTTACATGCACAAGTATAGCGCGTGTTGCGAGCTGTGAAAGGGCCTACATGCCAATTCAGTGCCTAGGAATCTCAATTTGATTGTGCGTTATACCAATTGTTTGTATTGAAACAGTACGACTTGACTGACGCTATTGTTGATAAATAAAGCTTTTTAGCGTTAACTGTGCGAATACAGCAATCTGACAGATCATCGGAAAAACTAGCCTGATAATTGTGAATTGTTACACGTAATACCAAATCGCCTGATTCTTTGCCGGAATTTTAGCTCAACGCATCTTATCTCAATATTAGCCAGCAGATATACTGGTTGTTGTAAAAAACGTTTACTGCAATTATATCCGCGCCATATTAGGAGGGAATTGCCTTGAGTTATCTCGCATTCATGGGCTTTGCGATGATGATCCTCATCACGGTCCTATTAATGAAACAAAAAGTCAGCACCATTTTTGCCTTTACGGTGGTGCCGATCGTCTTCGCCATTTTAGTTGGCGCTAGTGTCACTCAAATCGGCGGCTATGTCTCCAAAGGGATCTTGAAGACCTACGAAATCGCCTTGATGATGATGTTCTCCATGCCATACTTCACCTTGGTTTCAGATGCTGGGATGTTTGACTACATCGTTAAAGCCATTTTGAAGCGGGTGAAGTTGACCGCACCGATTATTTGCATGTTGACGGTGTTAGTCGCTTCGATTTGTGAACTCGATAGTTCCGTGTTATCCGTGTTCTTGATCACGGTGCCACTGATGTTGCCTTTATATAAGAAATTCAACATCGACTTGAAGATCCTGCCGTTTCTGTGCTCGGCTTCTGTCATTTTAATGACATCAAAGCCTTGGGACTCCCGGATGCTGCGGGCGGCGTCATTGACTTCCACAAAAAATGCTTCCACGGTATTGTTCATGCACATGCTCCCAGTGCAACTGATCGGCATGGTCGCGTTGTTCGCTTTTGCCGCCTACTTAGGCTGGCGTCAAATGAAGAATCGTACCGACAAAACTGAAATCGATCGCAATGAATTGTTAGCGATGATCAAAGATACAGAATTGTCCCGGCCAAAATTATTCATTCCTAACCTGTTGATGACGGCCATCGTGATTTTCGTGTTGGTCGCTTTCCCAGACATTCCACAATATTTCGTCTTTGCGGTCGGTTTGGTTTTAGCTTCGATGATGAACTATCCAGAAAAGAAGCTGCAAGGCAAACTTTTGCAGAAGTACTATTCCAAGCTCTGGCCAGTGACGCCAGCCGTGTTATTATCTGGGGTCGTTGTCGGGGTCATGCAATATTCTGGGATGCTGGATCAAATGGTCAAAGTCTTAATGATGGTCATTCCAGCGGCTATCGGGCCATGGGTCTACTTGATTTTGGCGATGTTAGCAACGCCATTGATGTTTATTTTCACCAACGATACTTGGTTCTACGCGCTGATCCCAATTGTTGCGGCTTTCTCCGCAAAATACGGCATCTCCACAGATGTGGTCATTGTGACCATGTTCATGAACTTCGGGGCCATGGTATCGCCAATTGCCCAACCACAAATTTATGTGGCGACGGATTTAACCGACCGGATGCCATTAGCCACCTATGTGAAGTTTAGCTTCTGGAAGTTATGGGGCATGAACATCGCTTGGACTGTAGTTGGTTTTGCTTTAGGTGTCTTTCGTTAAAAACTTGCGGCGGGCAGCCAAAATGTCCGCCGTTTTTGAATTCAGGAGGAAAAAAACATGCAACCCATCGTTAAAAGTATGACCGTCTATCCAGTGGCAGGCTATGATAGCATGACGCTGACGCTATCTGGTTGTCATGCGCCGTATTTCACTCGAAATATCGTGGTGTTGACTGATTCGCTGGGACACACTGGCATTGGTGAAATTCATGGTGGCGAATATACCAAGCAACAATTGGAAAGCTATATTCCTGAAGTCGTTGGCCGTTCAGTGGCAGATTATCGCCAAGTGGTCAATGATTTGCGTAAACTCAATGCACGTGCAAAGACCAATACTGGCGAAGGCATTCAAAGTCTCGACATTTCTCAGCTCAAGTTTGTGGTGCAATCTGAAACTGCTGTGGAGTGTGCGTTGATGGATCTACTGGGGCAATTCTTGGATCTTCCAGTGGCAGCATTGTTAGGGGATGGCATTCAGCGGCAAAGCGTGGAATTTTTAGGTTATCTATTTTACATCGAAGATACCAAAAAAACGGATCTGCCTTATTTATTGAATGATGACAACAGCGATGCCTGGGGACAAGTGCGGCGCTTGCCTGCTTTAACACCTGAAGCGATCGTCAAAGAAGCCCAAGCCGCACAAGCACGTTATGGCTTTCACAATTTTAAGTTGAAAGGTGGGGTATTAAAGCCAGAAATTGAAATGCAAACTGTCGTCGCCTTACATCAAGTGTTCCCAGATGCCCATATCAATATCGATCCCAATGGCGCTTGGTCGCGTGATGAAGCAATCGCGTTAGTCAATGCCAATAAAGATGCGATTACTTATATGGAAGATCCTTGTGGCCCAGAAAATGGGTATTCAGGCCGTGAAACCTTGTCTGAATTCAAACAAGCAACGCATGTCCCGGTGGCAACGAATATGATCGCCACGGATTGGCGTCAATTCCAACACGCTGCGGCGTTGAAGTCAGTGGATATCGTCTTGGCTGATCCGCATTTTTGGGGATTGAATGGCTCTATTCGCATGGCGCAGTTGCTTAATGATTGGGGGATGACTTGGGGCAGTCATTCGAATAATCATTTTGATATTACCTTGGCCACTTATGTGCAAGTCGCAGCGGCCGCGCCTGGTAATATCACGCCAGTGGACACTCACTACATCTGGCAAGATGGCCAAGGCTTGTTGGATGATGGTCCGAAAATTCGCAACGGTCAAGTCCCGTTGCCTGATAAACCAGGTCTTGGCGTGACGCTTAATATGGATCGCCTGCTGGCAGCAAACCGCTTGTATCAACAAATCGATCCGCGTTATTATGATCGTGATGATGCGCGGAGCATGCAATATTTGATCCCAAATTGGCAATATAACGCCAAAAAGCCTGCTTTGGTGCGCTGATCGGAGGAAAATCATGTCAAAACCTGCAATTGTGATCACTCGTGAATTAAAACCTGAGCATGTGGCCCAAATTCAAGCAGTAGCGCCTGGTTATCAGCTTTACACCCAATGGGAGCATCCAGTCCCAGATGCTGCTTTAGCTGATGTGGAAATTATTTTAGGCGGGGATGGTCCGCTGACCCACCGCATTCTCAATACCCCTAAGTCACGATTGAAGTTTGTGGCAGCACACTCTGCAGGCATTGATTATTTGAATTTGGCTGAGCTGCAATCGCATCATGTTTTATTGAGCAATGCGTCAGGACTGCACACTGAATGGATCGCAGAATATGTGATCGGCGCAATTTTACGCCGGGTTCGCGCATTGGATGAAGCCGAAGTCGCACAACGCGAGCACCGCTGGCAACATCAAGTTGACTACAGTGGGTTAGCTGAAAAACAAGTGCTGATCGTCGGGGCTGGGCGCGTCGGTTCCCAGCTGGCGACGCTACTGCAAGCTTTTGGTGCCCATACCATCGGCGTCAACCGCAAAGGTCGAGCCCTTGCAGGGTTTGATCGAATGGTCGCCACAGCTGAAATTGCCTCTGTGTTAGGCCGAGCAGATATTATCGTTGATTTGTTACCACTGACACCAGAGACTGCAGGATTTTTTGATGCCGATAAGTTTGCGGCAATGAAAGCTGGCGTTCAGTTTATCAATTGCGGTCGCGGGAAAACAGTAGTTACAGCCGCTTTGATCCAAGCCGTTAAAAATGGTCAAATCGGATCCACAGTCTTAGATGTGTTCGAAGCAGAACCCTTACCAGCAGATTCACCTTTATGGGATTTGCCCAATACCTTGATCACCAGCCATATTGCTGGCCAAGTCCCACACTTTAAAACGGTGATCACCAAGTTGTATTTAGAGAACTTACAAGCTTATCTCAAAACAGGGCAATTGGCGACACATGTCGTTGATTATGCCAACGGGTTTTAAATGTGAAACCCATCGTGAAAAGATCTCAAAAAAGTTGCCGTGATGCGGCAACTTTTTTTGTGGGTGGGCGTTTAATGACCGCTTCTGATTGATGTGGATGAGACAGATTTATGTAGCTGTTTGATTGCCAATATTCACAGAACATCATCCACATTCACATCATCAAGTTGTTGAATTAGCCAAAATACACAATCAAAAGCGGATTGTATCGGCTTTCAATTGTTCGCGAGTACAATTTTCAGCAAATTTGTGAAATTCTCTTGAACAAGTTGCGCGATGAGCTATGATATAAGTGTAAACAAACTGTATCACTCAACCTGAGAGGAAACGTTCATCATGAAAAAGCTTTATACGATTATCTTAACGGCATTGGCAGCTGCTTTATTAGCTACTTACGGCGTGATCACGGTCAAGGCCAACACGACAGCCACTACGGATCCAACCATTCAAAAAGTCGAACAAGATGCTTTTTACACCAATACTGCTAACACCGCCTCAAGCAAGGACACGTTAAATGTGCTGCGCTTCAGTGGCAATCAAATGGTGATTGCTGACTTGTTTGTTGGCAATGGTCACGCGGATGCGACTCTTACCACCAGCTACACTGTTAAAGGCCACACTTTGATCGCAGATTCATTACCAAGTGGTGTCAGTGCTTATACGGTCACGATTGCCAATCATGGTCGCAAGGTCACGGTCAGTGAAACCAAAAATGGCATCACTCGTACTCGAGTTGGCTACTCCAACCAAGCGGTACAAAATCAATTGACCCAAAACGACTAATCTAAAAAGTGCTTTGTGTGATCACTGGATCGCACGAAGCACTTTTTTATGGTTGCGCATGTTTGAACTGGTTGAAATCATCCAGCTTGAATGCCAGATACAACACCACAAAATCTTTCAAGTTGCGAGGATTGAATCCGGTGACGGTGTGAATGTGGTTGAGGTGGTTTTGAAAGGTATTTTTGTGAATGTATAAGGTTTCGGCACCGTGAATGATGCTGCCGTTGTTGTCGACATAGGCCTTGAGCACCGCTTTAAATTGAGGGAGATCCGCTTTTGGAATCTTAGTCAGAATGTGGGTCAAGAAATCCTGACTGATTTGATCCGGCAAGCCGGTTAGCAACAATTGCAAGTCGAGTTGTTCGTAGCGTTTGATTTCAGGTGATTGCGTGAAGAGCAGCCAGGATAGTGCGGCTTGGGCTTCATGATAACTATGCCAGTAGTCATCACAGTTGGCATACACTTGACCGACGCCAATGGCAAAATCGGTGTGATTACTGTGAACTAAGGCGCTTTGCAACTGCTGCAATAAATGGTCGGTGACAGTTGCTGGTAAGTCTGGCAGAAAAATGCAAACGGTACCATTTGTTAACGCGAAAAAACTATCGGGATAAACACTTAAATATTGTCGCAAAGCGGCTTCGGAGTCTGGATCGATGGCCGCATTGGTGAGATTTTTGGCAATCGCGATGCGCCGAGGGATATCTGGCGTCACTTCCAGTACCGAAAATAAATAATCGACTAAGGAGTGGTCATGAGTTTGCGAAATCAGTTGGATCACCAGTGAGTTGAAATTAGCTTGCCGCGTGTAAGTGGTCATTTTGCTCCAATTTTCACGGATCAAGATTTCAGTCATTTTCTTGATGATGTTGCCAAGTGGGGCGACTTCATCAGGATCGCCAGTGATCCCGATCACTGCCACCACGGAATCATTGAATAAAACCGGTAAGTTGGTGCCTTTGCGAGCACCGTGGAATTCATCATCTGAGGAGATGATCACCGGCTCATGTGAACGAATAACTTGATACGCGCCATCATGAAAGGTGCCGACGCGTTTGGTATCGGTACTAGCAATGATGGTGCCAGTGGTATCGAATAAATTAATTTCGTGATGAATGATGTCTTTGAGACTGTCTACAATGGCATTTGCGACTTTTGGTTCTAATTGCATGCGATTTCATCCCTTTCGCCAATAATATAGCACAAAGTCGAAAATGGTACAAAGAACATTTTTTGCTGGGAATATGATTCAGAACTCGTGTCACAGAATATTCATTTTGCGCATTACTGCACATATACTTAAGCCATAGTTTAAAAGCGCTTACGCAAATTGGAGGTCATCATATGTCAGTGCCAACCATCACCAAAATGGAAGTCGTACCAGTTGCTGGATACGATAGCATGTTATTGAACTTATCTGGGGCGCACGGCCCATATTTCACCCGCAACATCGTGGTGTTAACCGATTCTGAAGGCAATGAAGGCATCGGCGAAGTGCCAGGTGGTGAAAAAATCACCAGCACCCTTGAAGCTGTCAAGCCATTAGTGATCGGCCGTAGCCTTGGGGAATACAAGCAAATTGTTCAAGATATTCACAATCGCTATGCCGGGTTAGATGAAGGCGGGCGCGGGGATCAAACTTTTGATCTGCGGACGACAGTACATGTGATGACTGCCGTTGAAACTCCATTGCTTGACTTGCTGGGTAAGCATTTCGGCGTGCCGGTCGCAGCGCTTTTAGGCGATGGTCAAGTTCGCGATCACGTGAAATTCTTAGGTTATCTGTTTTATGTCGGAGACAAATCAAAAACTGATCTGCCATACTTAGACGGTGATGATGATTCTGATGACTGGGGTCGCTTACGTCGCCAACCGGCTTTAACACCAGAAGCCATCGTGAAGTTAGCCAAAGCCGCTCATGCGCGTTATGGTTTTGAAGATTTCAAACTTAAAGGTGGCGTTTTTGAAGGGAAACAAGAAATTGAAGCCATCAAAGCGTTGAAAGCTGAATTTCCTCATGCGCGCATCACCCTTGATCCCAACGGTTCTTGGTCATTGAATGAAGCCGTTGATTTATGCAAAGACATGCACGGCATTTTAACTTATGTGGAAGATCCTTGCGGGGCGGAAGGGCGCTTCTCAGGTCGTGAAGTGATGGCTGAATTCCATCGCCAAACTGATTTACCGACTGCCACGAATATGATCGCCACTGACTGGCGTGAAATGAAAGCCGCATTGCGCTTGGATTCAGTATCAATTCCGTTAGCTGATCCGCATTTTTGGACCATGCAAGGTTCTGTTCGCGTCGCGCAGTTGTGCCACGATTTGGATCTCACTTGGGGCGTGCACTCCAATAACCACTTTGATATTTCCTTGGCAATGGTGGCCAACGCCGCCGCTGCCGCGCCTGGTCGCGTCAATGCCGCCGATACGCATTGGATCTGGCAAGATGGACAAGGCTTGTGCGAAAAGAGTCCCCAAATTGTCGGAGGCGAAATTGCCGTACCACGCAATGGCGTAGGCTTAGGCATCACCTTGGATCACGAAAAACTCGCCGCAGCGCACAAGTTGTATGTTGAACATGCTTTAGGCGGACGTAATGATGCCAAGCAAATGCAATACTTAATTCCAGGTTGGCAATTTGATGCCAAGCGGCCAGCGATGGTTCGTTAAGGAGAAAACCATGACAAAATTTGATACCACAAACATTAAAGGCGTTTTGGTTCCAATTTTGACGCCAGTTGACGCTGATGAAAATATCGATATTCCCAAGCTTAAATGGATGACACGGCATGTGATCGACGGCGGCATCGATGGCATCTTAGCCTTTGGGAGCAATTCTGAATTCTACATGTTCTCAGATGACGAAATGCTTGAAGCGACGCAAGCCATTTTGGATGAAGCCAAAGGCCAAGTGCCCGTATACTTTGGGATCGGTCATATTCGCACTAAACAAGCCATTGCTTTAGCCAAGCGGGCGGCCAAATTGGACATCGAAGCCATCAGTGTATTGCAACCGATGTTCATTCAACCGACGGAAACCGCTTTGTATCATCATTTCAAGGCCATTGCCGAAGCGGTCCCTGACACTAAAATGCTACTTTATAGCAATCCTGGACGCACTGGGTATACGATGAGTGATGACTTGATCGTCAACTTAGCCCATGACGTTGACAATATCGTCGGCATCAAAGAATCTAGTGGTAATGTGACGAAACTGGAAGAATTGGTTCGCCGCACACAAGATATCGACTTTAAAGCTTTCGCCGGCAAAGATACAATCGTGTTCCCAGGTTTGGCGATCGGGGCTGCCGGAGCGGTTTGCTCAACTGCTAATATGTACACCGAGCTGGTTTGTGGGATCTATGACAAGTTCCAAGCCGGTGATTTGGCTGGGGCGTTAGCAGATCAGTTCAAACTCAACCCAATTCGCAATTCTCAAGATGCTGCCAGTTTCCCAGCGGCCACTAAAGATATGGCTAACTTAATGGGGATGGACGTTGGCCCAAGCGTATTGCCTACGGAAGCGACAACGGGTCCAGTGCTTGAAAAAATGAAGCAAGCCATGCGTGATGGTGGCTATTTGAAATAGACAAAGGAGGCATCGACATGGCACAAGCGTTGCATATCGTTGTCGCAATTGATTCATTTAAAGGTAGCGCCACGAGCATGCAAGCGGCTACTTGGGTCGCTGATGGGATCCATCGTGTTGATGCCCAAGCGCAAATTACCAAAGTTCCAATCGCAGATGGTGGTGAAGGCACTGTTGAGGCGTTGACTTCAGCTCTAGGGGGCAAAAAGGTTTCGCAAATGGTGACGGGTCCTTTGGGCGATCAGGTGCAAGCGACTTTTGGCTTGTTGGATGACACCACAGCTGTGATCGAAATGGCCCAAGCCAGTGGGCTGAATTTGACTGATGCCTTGCCTGATGATGCCTTGCGCGCCTCGACTTATGGCGTTGGGGAACTGATTAAAGGCGCAATGGACGCCGGCGCCAAAACCATTTATTTAGGATTAGGGGGTTCAGCCACAACTGATGGTGGCGTGGGCATGGCCAAAGCCTTAGGGGCAAGATTTTATACTGAGCGAGGGACACCGATTGCTTGTGGGGCGCAAGGCTTGGCGCAACTGAATTGCATTGATGTGAGCCAACTGGATGCCAGACTGGCGCAAGTGAGCATCAAGATTTTATCGGATGTCACCAATCCGTTATGTGGTCCTGAAGGCGCAGCAGCGATATATGGACCGCAAAAGGGACTCACCAGAGAACAGATCCCGATTGTCGATGGTTGGCTGAAGCATTTAGGCGACTTGCTGGAACAAGCAACTGGCCGTGCGGTCGCTGGTCAACCTGGGGCTGGCGCTGCCGGTGGCTTAGGGGCAGGGCTTTTGGCCTTTACCTATGCCAAGGTGTATCGCGGGATCGAAGAGATTTTACGAATGGTGCACTTAGATGAAGCACTCGCTCAAGCAGACCTGGTGATCACAGGTGAAGGCCGGATGGATGCGCAATCCTTGAATGGGAAAGCCCCGATCGGCATTGCCAAGGCTGCCAAACAATACGGTTTGCCAGTGGTTGCTTTAGTCGGTGCGCGAAGTGACGACTTAGGTCCAGTGTATCAAGCCGGCATCGATGCGGTATGGGCGATCATGAATCATCCCCAGACTTTGGCAGAGGCGATTCAAACGGTTCAAACCAATTTAACCACTGCAGGGGAAACTGCAGTGCGAGCATTTTTAATGACGCAAACAAAAGGAGATTAATTATTATGGCTGATTATAAAGTAGGTATTGTTGGACTTGGGATCATGGGCAAGCCCATGGCGAAAAATGTATTAAAGGCTGGTTATGGGGTCGTGGCTTTTGACTTCAACCAAGATGCAGTTGACGAGTTAGTCGCAGCTGGTGCTGAACGCGGGGACAGCGGTAAAGATGTCGCTGAAAAGACCCAAGTGGTTGTCACGATGTTGCCAAACTCTCCTAACGTTGAAGCCGCATTGTTTGCTGACAATGGGATCGTCAGTGGGTTAACAGCTGGCAAAGCGGTCATCGACATGTCCTCGATCGCACCAAAAGCGTCACAATCTTTTGCTAAGCGTTTAGGCGAGTTAGGCGTTGAATTCTTGGATGCCCCAGTTTCTGGTGGCGAACCTAAAGCCATCGATGGCTCGATTGCCATTATGGTCGGCGGCCCACAGGCTACCTTTGATAAGTACAAGGCTTTGCTTGAAACCATGGGTGGGGATGTGAACTTGGTTGATACGGTACCTGGTGCTGGTAATATCACCAAGTTAGCCAACCAAATGATCGTGGCGATCAACATCGCCGCAATTTCTGAAGCTTACTCTTTGGCTAAAAAAGCTGGCGTTGATCCATCTTCTGTTTACCAAGCCATCCGCACTGGTTTAGCCGGTTCTGTGGTGATGGATCAAAAGTCCAACAAGATCTTCTCTGGTGACTTCAAACCAGGGTTCCGGGTTGAATTACACATCAAGGATCTGCAAAACGCCTTAGACACCGCCCATGACATCAACGTTTCCACGCCATTTACGGCTGAGGCGATGGAAGTCTTGCAATCCCTTAAAGCCCATGGTCATGAAAAAGAAGATCACTCGGCCATTGCGGAATACTATGAAAACATCAACAATTTGAAGTTACAATAAACCCACATTTCAAAGTCCGTAGCTTTGAAATAACCTTGTCTGCCATGTGACAGGTTTACATCAAACGACGATCAGTTGCCAGCTGACCGTCGTTTTGTTTGGTTTCAGCAAGTGGTACAATTATATTTATCATTTTTCAGAAAGAAGCCGTCATCATGCCGACCCAAAAGAAACTGTTCACGAAAGACACGATTTTGATCTTGCTCGGAAGCTTTTGTTATATGTCCAACTCCATGTTGGTCAATCCCTTGATCGTCGGGTTCACCACCAGCCTTGGCGAATCTGCCGCAGTCGCTGGGGTGATCGCCGCCGTGATGAACATCACCAGTTTGTTGTTTCGGCCATTTGCCGGCCAACTTACTGACCGCTTGTCCAAGTTTACCTTAGCGTTAACTGGGGGTATCTTGTTGTTGATCGCAGGTATCGGCTACGCCATCGCGACGGCAGGGTGGATGATCGCGATCGTCCGGGTGATCAACGGGTTGGGTTTTGCGCTTTGCTCTGTGTGCATGGCCACTTGGTTATCAGGACTTCTGCCACGGGATCGTATCGGCGCCGGGATGGGCTATTATGGCATGATGAATGCGTTAGGCATGGCGATCGCGCCAGCTTTTGGGATTTTTATTTATCAACATTTCAATTATCGCCTAGCCTTTATCGGCGCCGCCGTTTTATCGTTGGCGATGATCATTATGATTCAGTTTATTGGTGATCATGGTCAACCGCGTAAAGTCGTTGGCGCGCCAAAGCCTCAGAAAATGCGCATCGTGCAACCTAAAGTCGTGCCGATCGCATTGATCATCATGTTATTGTCGATTCCTTATTTTGCCACGCAAGCTTATTTAGTGGAATATGTGGCCAGTCGGCATTTACATGTGATGGTCGGCAGTTTCTTTTTGATCTATGCGGCTATCCTGTTGGCGATGCGGTTAGGGCTTAAAGACTACTTCGATCGCTTACCCTTTAAATATTTCTTGGCCGCAGGTGTGTTGGCCAATTTAATTGGGATGCTGGGGATGACGTATCTAGTGAATAACTGGATGATGATCGTGGCAGCCTTTGGTTTAGCTGGCGGCTACGGTGTGATGTATTCCGTTTGCCAAGCGACCAGTTTGTTAGTCGCGCCGTTAAATGAACAAGGCCTGGCCAACTCCACATTTTATATCGGCATGGATGCGGGGATGGTGTTAGGCCCGATCATTGGTGGGTTGCTGTTTGGCGGCGTTGCTCACACGTTGTTTTATCCCATTTTATTGTTGACGTTGCCGTTGGTAGGTGTTGTGTATTTGGTATTTCGACAACAACTAGCGCAACAGTAAAAATTTGTGTTAAGATAGAATCGTCTCGAGGGAGGCTCAGACATCAACCGGTCTGGCCGAGACACACAAATTCCGTGAATGCGTCCGATTTTGCGCGAGAAGCGGAAGGAGACAGGCATGCGCAATTGCTGCGGTGCCTGTTTTTTTGGCTTAAATTTGCCAGATCAGCTCAATGTGTTACACTACCTTCATCGAAAAGGAGGCTAACGTTTGAAATTTAAAACCCGCTTCTTATTGATCTTGTTGATTTTTGCCGGCATCTTTGCTTGGCGTTATGGCGTTTTTCCGCAATTACCGCAACCCAGTGCGCCAGCGATATCGGCTAGTCAAACTAGCAGTGAATCGACGACCTCTGCTCATGTGACGGCCACGCCAGTTGAATCCATCGTGTCCGGCAAAAGTCTGTCGTCAACTTATCATTATCAGTTTCAAAAAGGCTTGTCGACGGCCAACCAAACACTGTTTAAGCAAGCTATCGCCGCATACAATCGCACCGGCCTTGTGAAGTTGATTGCAGGCACCAGCAAAAATGGCAATACGTTGACTTTAGGCAGTTATTCAAAACCCATGCCGGCATCGGCGCAAACCTTTGAGCTTGGCCATGGTGGTCCCCAAATTACTGAGACTTGGTCCGCTTTAGGCACGAGCGTGGTCAATCATGCCAGTGCGCAATTCAATGTGGCTTATCAATCACGCCTGTCTGTAGCCGTAGCGATGCACGAACTCGGTCATGCATTAGGCTTGGATCATTCAACCAGCAAAACCTCGGTCATGTATCCTGTGGATCAAGGGGTCAGCCAGCTTTCCGCAGAGGATTTGGCCGGCTTGAAAAAAATTTATGAGTCAAAAAAATAACGGTCAAGTTGGCCGTTATTTTTGCGTTTATGCCGTTTTCAGCCAAGGATCGAGTTTGGCTGCTCCAAATTGGAGATACTGTCCTAGTAAGATCCGCGCACAAGCATAACTATCTTCTAAAGCGTTATGGTGATGTTCCAGTGGAATTTGCATCGCCGCACTGACGGTGTTGAGCTTGTAGTTGACCAATCCTGGTAACAAAGCCCGCGAAGTTTTAACCGTGTCGATCACTTGATAATGTGGAATCGGCATCCCATAGCGTTCCAAACTGCGCTTTAAGACGGACACATCAAAAGGTGAATTGTGGGCCGTCACAATGGAAGTTGGGGTGAAAAAGTTTTGAATGTGCGGCCAAAGTTCTGGGAAAGTCGGCGCGTCTGCGACTTGGTCAGGCGTAATGCCGTGCACATCAATATTGCGCCGGCTGAAAGGGACTTCCGGGTTGATCAATGAGTAAAAGGCATCGACGATTTTGGTTTCTTTGACCACTACCAAGGCTACCGAACACGCAGAAGCGCGCTGGGCATTAGCAGTTTCATAATCCATGGCAATAAAATCCATTTTGACTCCTATAATAAACCGTCCACAACCAGTTCAACTGGACAGTGGTCTGACCCGAGGATCTCGTTGTGGATCTTAGCATCTTGCATGAACGGCACAAAGTCAGTGCTGCCGACGAAATAATCGATCCGCCACCCAGCATTGCGGGAGCGAGCCCCGAAACGGTAACTCCACCAAGAGTAGATATCAGCTTGATCGGGGTAAAAATGGCGAAACGAGTCGACAAACCCATTGTCCAGTTGGGTGGTGAAGTCGTTGCGTTCTTCATCGGTGAAGCCGGCGTTGTGGTGATTGGAGGTAGGATTTTTTAAATCGATCGGCTTGTGGGCGACGTTTAAATCCCCACAATAAACCAATGGCTTTTTTGCGGCTAAGGCTTTGGTGTAAGCCAAGAACGCTTTATCCCAACCTTGCCGAAATTCCAGGCGCTTGAGTTCACTGCCGGAATTTGGGGTGTAAACCGTAATTAAGTAAAACTTAGGATATTCCAGCGTGATCACGCGACCTTCCGTGTCAAACTCAGGCACCCCAATGCCGTAAGTCACGTTGAGGGGTTCATGTTTGGTTAAAATCGCAGTGCCGGAGTAGCCTTTGCGCTCAGCATAGTTGAAGTATTGATGATAGCCTGGCAAGTCTAATGTGGTTTGGCCGGCTTGCATTTTCGTTTCTTGCAAGCAGAACCAATCGGCATCTAAGGCTTTGAAGCTGGTTTCAAAATCATGTTTCAACACGGCCCGCAAGCCGTTGACATTCCAAGAAATCATTTTCATAATTATCACTCCAATCGCTACTATTCTACTAAAGATTCTCACTGCCGACAAATGTGTTAAACTTAATGAGATTTCCAAAACGAAAGGACTGTTGAGCTGTGGCGGCATCCACATTAGATCAAATCGAGTTGTTACATGATGAACCTTTGAGCCACTATACGTTTACGAAAACTGGCGGTCCCGCTGATTTACTGGCGTTTCCAAAATCGATTGCTGAGATCCAACAGTTACTGGCTTACGCCAAAGAAAATGACTTACCCTTGACCTTTATCGGCAATGCTTCCAACTTGATCGTCAAAGATGGTGGCATTCGTGGGTTAGTCATTATCTTAACGGCGATGAAAAAAATTGAGGCGCATGGTAATTTGGTCACCGCAGACGCTGGCGCGCGCTTGATCGACACGACTGAAGCCGCTTATCAAGCCGGATTAACGGGGATGGAGTTTGCTGCCGGGATCCCAGGTTCTGTCGGCGGTGCCGTCTTTATGAATGCTGGCGCATATGGCGGTGAAGTCAAAGATTGCCTGCAATCAGCGACTGTGTTGACGCGTGCTGGTGAATTGAAAACTTATGCCAATGCGGACATGAATTTCTCGTATCGGCATTCTTTGGTGCAAACCAATGGCGATATCGTCGTGAGCGCGACGTTCAGCTTGCAACCAGGCGACCCTGTTGCGATTCGTGAGCAAATGGACAATTTAAATGCGCAGCGTGCTGCAAAGCAACCGTTGGAATATCCATCATGTGGTTCAGTGTTCAAACGGCCGGTGGGGCATTTTGTTGGCCCGATGATTCAAAAAGCAGGTTTGCAAGGCCACATCATCGGCGGTGCCCAAATTTCGATGAAACACGCCGGCTTCATCGTCAACTTAGGCGGGGCGACGGCGACAGATTATCTGGATATGATCCATTATGTGCAAAAACACGTTGCTGAAAAATTCAACGTTCAGTTGGAGCCTGAAGTGCGGATTATCGGCGAAGATGTGAAGTAAAATTACGGCCAGTCAAAGATGACTGGCTATTTTTTTGCCTTCTTTTTGGTGTCAACCAATACTTTAAGCATCTTTGATAATTCCTATAATTCCTGACAAAAACAAATTGACAGGACACGAAACAAATTTAAAATAGCGTTTGCATTTTTGCTTGGCTTGTGATATTTTCTTAGTTAGGGAGGTGAAGCGCTTAGGCCGAGCGTTTCGGTATACCTTTTGACAAGCGGCAGTGCTTGTCTTCCGAGTGAGACAGATCCACAAACATTCAGCACTAGCTTAATGCTTGGCCTCACGACGCATAGTATCGATGCTGATCTCGAATGTGAGATCGATGCAAGCACGGATGATTCGCCTCATGGTGACATGGGAAGCAAGCTGATTTGGCAAGGCGATGCCGGCGCCAGTAAGTTGAGTAGAGGCATCAACCAAATCCCTTGAATGTGTGTGCAGACCGAACCTTAATTTAAAATCGTTGAACTGCGAAGGTCCACGAAATTCAGTCGAGTTTCGTGGATTTTTCTACCGTTAGTCAAGTACTAATCTTGATTTAACGGTATTTTCTTTGCCCTT
>NZ_AZEU01000113.1 GCF_001435035.1 Lacticaseibacillus manihotivorans DSM 13343 = JCM 12514 | reverse complement strand
CACCGCACTGCGGTGTCACCCATTTATGGGTGCAGTTTTCCCTTATGCTCATTATCCAAAACTCCAAAATTCGTCCCCTGTCGAAAATCGTCAACAGTCACACGTCTAAAACCGCGCATGTACTTAGTAATATCTCGCCAGGTGTCGTGTTGTGTGTCCTTTATGTTGCTATATAGTTACATGAAAGGCACAGGAAGAACACATATTGAGAGAAGAAAAAAACTCGCAACACGACGGCGGCTTAGGCCACCTGTTTTTGCGGTTTTCCACTTGACTAACAGGCAAGACGCAATGAATTGCTGTACCTGTAACGCAAAGACAGAAAAGGGCATAAGGGAAAACTGAACCCAAATATGGGTTACACCGCAGTGCGGTGGGTTTT
>NZ_AZEU01000112.1 GCF_001435035.1 Lacticaseibacillus manihotivorans DSM 13343 = JCM 12514 | reverse complement strand
AATCTGGGAACGGGCCTCTATTGATTTTCAAGACGGTCTGTTATTGGGTGCTTACGATGCTTGAGTGCCTCTAAGTTATCCGCTAACTGACTGGTGCGCGAGGCTCCGACTAAGACACTGGCGACGACGGGTTGGCGCAAGTTCCATGCTAGCGCCATGGCTGCTAAGCTTTGTCCGCGATTTTGAGCAAGCGCGTTGAGTTTTTTAACCGTTGATAAGGTCGCTTCAACTTTGTCTTCATGTAAGAACGGACTGCTTGGTCGGGCGGCGCGAGAATCTTTGGGGATGCCATTTAAGTAGCGGTCGCTTAACAAGCCTTGCGCTAAGGGACTGAACGTGATGGCGCCGAGGTGCTCATCGGCTAAGGCTTGGAATAACCCAGTTTCGGGTTCACGGTTGAACATGTTGTAGCGCTGTTGTTGAATGATGAACGGCACATGTAGATCATGCAACAAGGCACTCATTTTTACCGTGGCTTCGGGTTTGTAATTGGAAATGCCGATATATAAAGCTTTGCCGCTGCGGACGATTTGGGCCAACGCTTCGGCGGTTTCCACTAGCGGCGTGTTGTCGTCTGGACGATGGTGGTAGAAAATATCGACGTAATCTAAGCCGAGGCGCTTCAAGCTTTGATCCAATGACGCAATCAGGTGCTTGCGTGAGCCCCATTCGCCATAAGGCCCAGGCCACATTAAGTAGCCGGCTTTGGTGGAGATGATCATTTCATCGCGATAAGCGGCGAGTTCCTCGTGAAGCACATGCCCAAAGTTACTTTCGGCACTACCTGGGACCGGGCCGTAATTATTCGCCAAATCAAAATGCGTGATCCCGTGATCAAAAGCGTATTCGAGCAAAGCTTTTTGGTTGCTCAAAGGGTCGACGCTACCGAAATTATGCCACAAGCCTAAGCTGATGGCAGGCAAATGCAACCCGCTGTTGCCGACTGGGCGATATTGCATTTGCTCATAACGCTGTGAATTTGCTTCATACATGACGCTCACCTCGAAAAAAGTTTAGTAAACGTTGTCATTGTACCACTATCGATATAAATTTAGGGAACTTCAGGCTAAAGCATGAGGAAAACCTGTCATTTCATGGTATATTAAGCGTGTTCAGATCGGAGGAGTATGATGGAAGCTTTATTGAAAGTTTCAGGGCTCAACAAAACTTTCGGCAAGAAAAAAGTGTTACATGGCGTCGACTTTACGGTGGCGTCAGGTCGTGTCGTCGGCTTAGTGGGACCTAATGGGGCTGGGAAAAGTACGATTATGAAGGCCATCTTAGGGTTGATCCCAACCGATGGCGGCCAGATCCAAATTGCCGATCAAGCCGTCAGTATCACCAAACACCAAGCATTGCGGCAGGTTGGGGCGTTGATTGAATATCCGGGGATTTATCCGTTCTTAACTGGACGCCAACACCTTGAGTTATTCGCCGCCAAAAAGCAGCGCCAACAACATGTCGATGCCATTGTTCAGGCGCTGGGGATGGCTGGCTATATCAACAAACCGGCCAAGTCCTATTCATTGGGCATGAAGCAAAAACTGGGCATCGCCCAAGCATTAGTCGATCGTCCGCAATTGGTGATTTTAGATGAACCGATGAATGGCCTAGACCCGCAAGCAGTTAAAGATTTACGCGATATCATTCGCGCGCAAGCCAAAGCCGGGACCAGTTTTTTGATTTCCAGTCACATTTTGTCAGAGTTGGAGAAAGTCGCAGATGACGTGTTGATTTTAAATCATGGCCACATTATCCAACAAAGCACGATGCAAGACCTAGCTGAAGCTGGCGGGACGATTTATGAGTTGCAAACGGTCAATGATCGCGATGCTTTGGCGGCGTTGCAAGCGGCGCATGTGCCAGTGAACTTAGTCGATCGCAAATTGCAGATCACCCAAACGGATCGCACTACCCTCAACGCAGCGTTAATTGCCTTAGTGCATGCTGGCATTGCGGTGCAAGATGTGACCAAAGCCCAACATGATTTGGAACAGTCATTCTTGGATCTGGTTGAACAGGAGGTGCACTGATGGGGACTTTGATCAAACAAGAGTTATTTAAACTTACCCATAAAAAAGGTACCTGGCTGGCAGTGTTATTTATGGTCGTGGTGCAAATCGGCTTTGCGGTGTTGTCTTGGCGTTATCCTAAGTTTTTTGGTACGTCGATGTTTGTGATGAACAATTACATCGGTGGGGCTTTAGTCGACTTCATTATGATTGCCAGTGCTGCGTCCATGATTGCGATGGAATTTCAATATGGCACCATCAAGCAATTGCTGTATCGCAAATATTATCGCAGCCAAGTGTTTGTCAGCAAGCTCCTGGTTTTATTGTTACAAATGATCGGGTTGCAAGTGGTCGCCAGTGCGATGACCGGCATTTTGACGTTCATTATCAAGCCGAAGTTTGATTGGACGCAAGTGGTTGACCACATGCCGATCTGGCGCGATTACTTGTTGACCACCGGTGGCTCGCTGCTGGTGATGTTGATGCTGTTGAGCTTGGTGATTTTGATGGCGACGTGGTTTAAAACCAATGCCGCAGCGATCGCCTGTGGGTTTATCGGCTATTTTGTCACTGCTGTTGCCGCTCAGATCATTATCATGTTCGTGCAGCGTTGGCACTGGTTGAAGTGGAATCCCTTCACGATGTTGCTGACAGGAAATCAAATCGCCGATCCCAAAACGTATCACGCCTTGACGTTGTTAGACACCCCAGTGATGATTGCGTGCACTTTGGGTTATACCGCGTTGTTCACGTTGATTGCTTACTTGAGTTTCCGCCGCCGTGCGGTATAAAGGAGAACATCATGACAGAAATTTTAGTGACCACGACTGAAAATATTCCCGGTCAAAAATATGAAATCATTGGTGAAGTCTTTGGCTTGACCACCCAATCCAAAAATGTTTTTTCAAATATCGGCGCTGGTTTGAAGAATGTGGTTGGCGGCGAAATCAAAGCCTATACCAGCATGTTGCATGACTCGCGGGAAAAGGCCATCGAGCGCTTGCGTCAAGAAGCCCAAAGCAAAGGCGCTGACGCAGTAGTGATGATGCGCTTTGATTCAGGCGCGATTGGCGGGGATATGCAGTCGGTGGCCGCGTATGGCACAGCGGTGAAGTTTATCGATTAAGCAAATTAGTTATGAGGACGGGATAAATGCCTGTCCTTTTTGTTTGCCATCGCGGTCAAAATTGGTCTGGCTCCATGTGGTGGTGGGTTCAGGCCTGATGTGGGGCCGGCTTCAAATCTCGAAGCAGTGCACTTCGAGGATTTTACGCCTGGATTTTGAATCGGAAAAAACCATTCCGTTTCAAAATCCACCCGCAGGATTGCACAGATGCCACCAAAGTTCAGTGTCATCTGGCAATACTGCCGACACTGCGGCCTGAACCCACCACCACGCTCCGCCAGGCCAATTTCGACCTCGTGCATGCTGATGGTCACAGCTCGGCTAGCGCCCTTGAGGACTGCCATGATGTGAATTGCGCCAGACTGGAGCTGCGTTTGCCTAAATCCCGGCCCTAAGGCTAATACATATGATGCCGGACAGTAATCGCTATTTTTATTGGCAGGCGTCAGGGTTAACTGCGCTATAATAGAAGAAAAGTGCAGGGGGCCACAAGATGAGCACAGTTGAATTGAAACGCTATACCGTCGTCAACCAAGAAGGCGAATTTCTTGAGGCGGATAACTTATTGCTATTGCCAACTTGGACCAACGACCTGCACACCATGTGGCTGACTTATTCTGAACTTGAAGCGCAAAAAGTGGCCCATCAATCTGGCGGCACTGCTTGCGAGTTGAGTTTAATGCCGCTAGCCGCAGACCCGAAAGCTGCCAAACACCGAGGCTTGCCAGTGGCGGTGCAGCAACAAATCGTGTCGCTACGGGCACAAGGGCTGACTTATCGGCAAATCGCGGCTTTACTGAATATTGCCAAGTCTAGTGTTGGAAACATCTTGAAGAGATGACTGTTACCGCCAGTGATGGCGGCTTTTTTATGGATGAAAATAGCGTCGCATACAAATTCTTCAAAAAGAATGCGTTTTTAGGTTGCGCTTTCAAATGTTAAAGACTATACTTTTAGTTGTAAATGATTGCGCTTTAAAAATTAACTACCGTAGGAGGTGGGGCAAGCACAGCTAATAGTTCTGGGGGGAACACATGATTTTATTTTTACCTAGGCGCTCGCTTAGGTACGCTATTATATTTTGGTTGAAACGGAGATGAATCTAATGGAAAACAAAAAGCAAAGTGGCTTTTCTAAAGTCCTGAACGAATCTGTTTTTCCTGCGATCATGAAGTTCGTCAACACCAAGGCCATTACGGCGTTGAAGGATGGTATTGTTTATTCCATGCCATTCATCATTATTGGGTCGATCTTCTTGATCTTGAACAACATCCCGATCCCAGCAGTATCTGCTGCGATTACGGCATCGGGTTGGGGCGCTATTTTTAATCAGGCATACACCGCAAGTTTTGCGATCATGTCTGTGTGGGCAGCGGTTGGTATCGCGTATGTTTACGCCCGCAATGAAAAAGTTGAAGCGCTGCCTGCTGGTTTAACTAGTTTGGCCACCTTCATCTTGATCCAATCCTTATCCATCGCCAACCCATTAGTGGCTGCGATGGGCAAAACTGGTACCGGGGTTTCCAACGCGGCTGGTAAAGTCGTATGGACTGGGACCCAATTAGCCAACTACATCGACAAAGCCCCTAAGGCTGTGCAAGCCTTCATGAGCCAAGATGTCACTGGTGTCATCAACTTGACTTGGTTAGGCGGCCAGGGGATGATCGGTGCCATCGTCGTTGGGTTGTTAGTCGGCTGGACTTACACCGCTATGATGAAACGCGGCTGGCAGATCAAGTTACCAGAACAAGTGCCTGCTAACGTTGCTGGCCAGTTCTCTGCAATGATCCCTGCTGGTATCATTTTGACGGTTGCGATGGTGGTTTACGGCTTGTTATCCAAGTTCGCCAACACCAACGCGATGCAATTGATTTACACTTGGTTACAAACACCATTACAAGGGGTTTCTGATTCCTTGGGTGGCGCGTTGATCATCGCCTTCATGGTGCCATTCTTCTGGTTCTTCGGGGTCCATGGTGGGATGATCATGGGCGCGATCACCGGCGGCTTGTTGATTCCTAACACTGCTGATAACGCGGCTTTGACCGCTGCTCACAAGTTGACTTTGGCCAACGGTGCGCACATTGTCACTAACGAATTCTACAACAACTTCATCAACCTGACGGGTTCTGGTATCACCATCGGGCTTGTGATCTTCACTTTGTTCTTTGCAAAATCTGTTCAATTGAAGTCCATTGGTAAAATTGAAGCCGTTCCGGCGATCTTCAACATCAACGAACCTTTCTTGTTCGGTTTACCTTTGGTCATGAACCCATGGCTCGCGGTACCATTCTTCTTGACCCCTGTTGTGGTTGCGTTAACCACTTACTTGGTCATTTGGTCTGGCATTGTACCGCCACTGAACGGGGTTGCCGCACCTTGGACGACGCCTCCGATCGTTTCTGGTTTCTTGATCGGTGGTTGGAAGATGGCGGTATGGCAAGCAATCGTGCTGGTTGAATCCGCATTGATCTACTTCCCATTTGCCAAGAAGTACGATTCTTATCTGCTTGCCGAAGAAGCCAAGAATGCAGCCGAAGAAGTAAAGGCTTAACATTTATGCAGTTTAGCGTTATCATATAAATGAAAACGTATTAAACAAAAAATTGGAGGCAATATTATGGCTGATAAAACGATCATGTTAGCTTGCTCAGCAGGCATGTCCACTAGCCTTTTAGTTTCAAAAATGCAAAAGGCGGCAGAGGCCGCGGGTAAGGACTACAAGATTTTTGCTACCTCTGCCTCTGACATCGACAACCAGTTGGAAAACGGTAGTGTTGACGTCTTAATGCTCGGCCCTCAAGTCGGGTACATGAAAGGCGACGTCAAGAAGAAGACTGATGCCAAGGGTATCCCAATGGACGTCATCAACATGCAAGATTATGGCATGATGAATGGCGAGAAGGTTTTGGCAAGTGCTGAAAAGCTGCTTGGCCTCTAGTCAACTCAATTCAAGAAGCCTTGGCAGGTTTTTGCTAAGGCTTCTTTTTTTGCACCGTCAAGCCGATTAGACCAATAGAATAAAATGTGAACGTATCCGCGAGCTTGCAAGCCCTTGTGACTAGACCAGCAACATTAAACGTGTGATTGGGCACGCGTTGGCACAAAACGGTGACAAAACAGCGCGTCAGATAGCGTATAATGATGGGTAACAAAAGGAGTGGGACACATGGCGACACCTAAATACCAAATGATCGCAGATGAGATCCGGCGACGCATTCATATGAATGTCTATCCGGCTAAATCTTTGATCCCCGATCAAAACACCTTAGCCAAAGAGTTTGGCGTCAGCCGCATGACGATCAAAAAAGCCCTCGATGGCTTAGCCGTCGAAGGCTTGATCTATAAGCAGTCAGGATTAGGCACATACGTCTTGGGTGACGTCTCCGTGCATGCGTCTGATTCACCAGCCGAAGCATTTGACGGCTTGACCAAACAAGAAGGCGAAGAGCATGTTTCATCAGAAGTGATCAAGTTTGATGTATCGTTGCCAAGTGAGTTGATCCAAAAGAAACTCGATGTGGCCAGCGACGAGCCGGTATATGTGATCGATCGGTTGCGTAAAATCGATGGGGTGCCGCGCGTGTTGGAACATACCATTTTCCCATTGAAGTTGGTACCAGGCTTAACGCGAGAAATCTTGATGGGGTCGATTTACGATTACATGCACCAAGCCCTTAACTTGAAGTTCGGCGGTGCTTTGCGGCGGATCAACGCCACATTGGCCAACGACTTTGATGTGGCCCACTTAGACGCGACGACTGGCGAGCCGGTCTTAGAAGTCGAGCAAGTGATTTGGTTGACGACTGGCGAAAACCTTGAATATTCCACCAGCCGCAACTTAGCCAGTTGGCGTGGGTATACGGTTTTGGATATTAATAACGATTAATCTGAAAAGGTTCTGTCGAGCACGGTACTCGGCAGGGCCTTTTTGCGATTGCTTTCCGGATTCAGGCTGCCATCAGGTGCCAGTGGTCTGGTTGCGTTACAGAATTTTGAAGTTGGGACTCCAGCTGGTCGCCGCGCCATGGTGAGGGTCCTCGGGAAAGCTAGCCGAGATGTGTCGCTACGCTCCCCACTCGCCGGATCTTTCCCTGTGGCTTTCCGTAAGCGACAAGTCGCAACGGAAATCTCACCGTGGCGCGATAACCAGCTTCCGTCCCAACTTCAAAATTCTTCCACTCCGCCAAACCACTGGCACTCGATGGCTACGAGACGCGTAATGCCATAGGTTATTGAACAATAGCTTGAGATATGACGTTGTATCACTAACTGGAAGATTCAAAACACACTCAAAAAACCCGCAACACTGGCAAGGCGTTGCGGGTATATAGGAGGATCTGAAATTCAAAGCTATTTGGCTTGCTTATACTTGCGCATCATTTCCGCCATATGAACTTCATGAACCAAGAATTCATGCGTGCGGCAGATGTAGTCGTGTTCGCGGCCGATTTTAGCGATATAGCCGTTGATGTAGTCGACTTCAGTGTTGCGGCCTTTGGAGAAATCTTGATACATAGAAGGATAATGATAAGGGTTGGCGACGCGTGAAACATAATCGACAGATTCAACTTCTTCTTGACGAGTTTCAACCAAGTGGATGCCGGCGCGTTCGCAAGCATCAAAAGATTCATTCATCAATTGTTCCGCCATATCTTTGGCGCCAGGATACTCGATGAATTGCCCCATGGTGATTTCAAACATCGTGCACAAGGTGTTGACCACGGCGTTGAAGACGACTTTAGACATCAAAGTCCCCATGAAGTTCTCGGTTAAAATCGGGCCTAAGCCGGCTTCTTTGAAGTCGTCAAACATTTGTTGGGTCATGGCGTCGGTTTTTTCCGTTTTATTGCATAAATGCATCACGCCGGTGCGCGGGGCGCCCATGAAGTCGACATCGCCAGGGCCATTCAAAACCGTGGCGATCATGGCTGTGCCGCCGACGATATGATCATCTGGGAAGTATTCAGAGATTTTATCGATGTGGCCCATCCCGTTCATCGCGGAGAAGGCATATTGATGCTCTTTAAACAATGGGGCGCAACGCTTCAAGACCTCGGCCAATTGCATTTGCTTGACGAAAATGATCCACACGTCCGGATCGCCGGTGTAATCTTCTGGGAAGGAAATATTGATCGGAACCATGTGCTTGTCTTTGTGGTCACGCGATACCCAAGTCCCTTTTTGCTCCTTAATGGTGTTAACGCTGGGTTCCCAAGTGTCGATGAAGTCGACCGGGTTGCCAGTACGTTCTTGAATCAAGACCCCATAGCGAAGGCCCATGGCGCCTGCGCCGATTACTGTATATTTTGTCATGATATGTACTTCCCTTCGTTTGGTTGCTTGTCTTTGAAAATAATGAGAAAAACGCGCCCAAAAGCATTCCTGCTAAAGGGCGCGTTTGCGCGGTACCACCTTCGTTTATTGCTCAATAGTCGACTAGTGGCGACCGCCCAGTATGCTCGAAACTAACTTTTACCAAAGGGATCGCACGTGTTTTCAGCAGCCACGCTTTCTAAGCCGTTCCCAGAAGCTCATCCTTAAGTTTCTCAACACATCTCATTATTTTCTAACCATTCTAACATAATACCGGGGACTTTTATTAAAGTCAACCTTTTTTCTAAAAAAGATGGCAAAAAAATTAGAACAGCCAAAATCTAATTGCTGTGACTTAAATTGACGCCAAATGCCTATGATGTCAGCAATCTGCTGAACACAACGCCATGAGCTTAGCTGACACCTGTGAGATAACATGACATGATTTCTGGACAGATGACCCAAAAGTCGTTAAGCTTTTAATAGATTGAAAATTTTTAGAAAGTGGTGTGTTATATGAAACGTAAGTGGCTTTGGTCCACCTTGTTCGCCGGTTTAATGGTTGTGTTAGGATTGTCGCTGTCATCTGAACCGGTTCACGCCGCGCAGAAGACTTATACCATCGGAACTGACGTCACTTTTGCGCCATTCGAATTCGCAGATAAGAACAATAAATATGTCGGCATCGATATCGATTTAATGAATGCTGTTGCCAAAACAGAAGGCTTTAAAGTCGACATCAAACCTTTAGGCTTTAACGCCGCCGTCCAGGCTTTGGAAGCAGGGCAAATCGACGGGGTCATCGCCGGGATGAGTATCACCCCTGAGCGCCAACAGAAATTCTTCATGAGCTCGCCTTATTATCAATCAGGGGTCGTCATGGCGGTTGCCAAAGGCTCTAAGATCCAATCGCTGTCCGGGTTACGTGGTAAGAAAGTCGCCGTTAAAACAGGGACTGCCAGTGCCGATTACGCCAACTCAGTGAAAAAGAAGTATGGATTTTCCGTGGTCACGTTTGATGATTCCAATAACGTGTACGACAACGTGAAAACCAATAACGCCCAAGCTTGTTTTGAAGACAAACCGGTGATGCAATATGCCATTGCCACCAGCTACAAAGGGTCCTTGGAACTCGCCAAGAACTTTAAGATGGCCAGCGCCAACAACTACGGGATCGCGGTGAAGTCTTCAGAAGCCAACACCTTAGGCAAAAAGATCAACGCCGGGATCAAAAAGCTTAAAGCAAATGGCCAATATGATGAGATCGTGGCCAAGTACTTAGGTAATGGTTCTGAAAAATCCCAAGCCAAGAAAACGGCTGCGATGCAAGAAACTGATCGTAGCTTTATCGGTTTGTTGAAGTCTAACTGGGGCACTTTGATGTCAGGGTTAGGTGAAACGCTTTGGTTGACCGTGGTCGGCATCGTCTTTGCCACAGTCATCGGGGTATTGATCGGCTTGCTGGGCGTCGTGCCAAACAAGTTTGCGCAAGGCTTATCGACGACCTTCATTTACATTTTCCGTGGGTTACCAATGATGGTTTTGGCCTTGTTCATTTACTCAGGCGTGCCAACGTTGATCGGGGCGAAGATCCCAGCCTTTATCGCCGGGGTCATTACCTTGACGTTAAACGAAGGGGCTTATACCGCCGCGTTTGTTAAAGGCGGGATCTCTGCTGTTGATGGCGGCCAAATGGAAGCCGCCCGCAGTTTAGGCTTACCATGGGGCAAGTCGATGCGCCGGGTCATTTTGCCACAAGGCGTGAAGATCATGATCCCAAGTTTCGTCAACCAATTCATTATTACGTTAAAAGATACCTCGATCCTGTCGGTCTTGGGTTTGTTGGAACTGACTCAAACTGGGAAGATCATTATTGCGCGGAACATGGAAGGCTTTAAGATCTGGGCGATGGTCGCATTGATCTACTTGATCATCATTACCTTGCTGACTTGGCTGTCCAACTGGGTTCAAAAGAAGGTGAATGCATAATGACAACACGTGTTGAAATGAAAAACGTCAACAAGTCTTATGGTGACAACCATGTCATTAAAGGCGTTGATTTAAAAGTTGAAGATAATGAAGTCGTTGTTTTGATCGGGCCATCTGGTGCCGGTAAAAGTACGGTTTTACGTATGATGAACGGCTTGGAAACCACGACTAGCGGCGAAATCTACGTCGATGGCCAAGACATTGCCCATGCTGGCAAAAACATCGATGCCATCCGCGAAAACATCGGCATGGTGTTCCAGCACTTTAACTTATTCCCGAATATGTCGGTGCTGGATAATGTCACGTTAGCCCCGATCGAATTGGGCAAAAAGTCCAAAGCTGAAGCGCAAGAAGAAGCCCGGACGTTCCTTGAAGTCGTGGGCTTGACCGATAAAGCCGATGCCATGCCTGCTAGTTTATCTGGCGGTCAAAAACAGCGGGTCGCCATTGCGCGCGCCTTGGCGATGCATCCAGACATCATGCTGTTTGACGAACCCACGTCAGCGCTTGATCCAGAAATGGTCGGCGATGTGTTGGGCGTTATGCGCCGCTTAGCCAAGCAAGGCATGACCATGGTGATCGTGACGCATGAAATGGGCTTTGCCAAAGAAGTCGCTGATCGCGTCGTATTCTTCGGTGATGGCAAGATTCTTGAAGCTGGTACGCCGACAGAGATCTTTGATCATCCACAACATCCACGCTTACAGACCTTCTTGAAGCAAGTGTTAGAAGCCTAAATCAAAAATGGATCGCGCAAATTGCGTGGTCCATTTTTTATGTCTCGCTTTCACTATTTTGAGCCGAAGCATCGCGGGTTATGATAAAAGTCAGTTTGGTAGCGGATGCAAATTGTGACATACTGGGGACAGCTGAACACTGCAAAGCATACTCGAACAGATGGTTTTTAAAGGTCGATAGTTATGAGGAGGTAGCTTTTTGGCAAATTATATTCAGCAGATTCGTCGTAAAGTTGGCCATATGCCGATTATTTTGACTTCGGCGTCTGGCGCCTTGCTTAACGACAATAACCAAGTCTTGTTACAAGAACGAACTGATACTGGCGACTGGGGTTTTCCAGGCGGCTATATGGAATACGGCGAGACATTCGCTCAGACGGTTGTGCGTGAATTTAAAGAAGATGCTGGCGTCATCGTGCGGCCGACTCAGCTGTTGCTGTTGTCTGATGATGTGCAATATACTTATCCGAATGGTGATGCAGTACAGCCAGTTAACTGTTTTTATTTAGTGGAATACGTTGAAGGTGAACTGTTAGATACCCAAACCGATGAGACGGTAGCACTCCATTATTTCGATATGGATCAGCCCCCGCGTTTTTTCAATCAACAACATGCTGCGATGTTTGCGGCAGTGCAGGCGTATCTGAATGGAAAGTAGCATCGTGGATTTAGCAAGATACAAAAAATCGAATCGCATTGGCGGTTCGATTCTTTGTATCTTGGGGTGTGATCTGTTTTACGCTTCACGCGGCTGACTAGGATCTGGTCGCGCATTTAAAGTACCATGTTGATAAACATCGATGTCTTGAATCGCCGTGGACACTCGTAGTGGTGGGCATCCAGCCAGTGATAATAAATGCTCCCAAGACCAATCTTGTTTCAAGATCTGCGCTTCCAGTGTCGTGAAGGCACAATCCAAGCGACAACAAGTGGTGCGTGGGCCTTGTGGCGTGCAGAGATAGCCAAACTGTGCGACCAACGGAGCAAGAGTTTGTAAATCGAGCCCTTGATAGTCGCAAGCGACAACCAACACATCGACATGTGCTCGTGGCAAGGTGGCGAAATAGCTCCATAGTCCACTGATCGGCCCGCGATTGACGACGGGATCGCGGCCGGTGACCACCGTGGCGCCAAGAGTGGCGACTGCTTGTTGAATCGCCGCACGGTTTGAGGTGTTACAGGCAACATAGACTTGCTGACATAATGCTTTTAATAATAAAACGGCATGCGCGACATTGCTGATGGCCGCCGAGTCAAAATGGGCTAATGCCTTGTCCTTTCCAAAGCGGCGGGAAGTCCCACCGGCTAATACTAATCCATCCATTGATACCCACGGCCATCCTTTCTCGCTTGCCACAATTCAATGTAGGCGTTTTCTCTATCATACCGCGAAAATTAGCGAGAGGAAACCGGTTTATTCAAAAGTTCACTAAGCGTCATCAATCACGACGTAACTCACTGTCAACGGGCCGTGTACGCCGACGATCAGCACCATTTCGATGTCTCCAGAGTTAGAAGGACCAGAGATAAAATTGATATTTGACGTTTGCAAAGTCCCATTTTGAAGGGCTTGACGATAAGCTTGCATCGCTTGATAACTGCGTGGCACGACATGGCTACGCGGGATGATCGATAGGTAATGCGTCGGCAGAAAATGAAACGCGCGCCCTTGTCCGCGAGTGGTGGCCACAGTTAAGGTGCCAGATTCCGCCAATAAATAATCCCCGACAGAAATCGCCGCATCAGCGTGGCTCGCTGCATCGAGATTTGTGGCCCGGCCAGCATTTGGTTGCCAAAATCTAGGCGTCGGGGATAGGTGGGCGAGCCATTGATCAAGCCCGTATTCACTGAGTCTAGGGTCGGTCGGCAACAAAATGTTTTGCGCGTTTTGCGCTTTTAACCAAGCGTTCAACACTTGCGGGAGCTTTTTTTGCGGAGTGACTTGAAAGTCGACTTGCAAATCAACACTCCTATTTTGCGCTAAGTCTAACAACTCCTCAGCGGATAAATCGCTGAGGGTGGTGGCAGGCAACGCATTGATTGGGGCAAAGGGATGATCGACTAACTGATGGCGCGCCCGTCCTGAGGCTTCAGCCAAATGATTTAAAAAGACTTCACGTTCAGTCATGTGATGCCTCCTGGTGGTGTTTGAACCAACTGCGGAAATTTTCTTTGTGCTTTGGCGGGCGAGGCAAGTCGCGACTATCGGTCCAGCCTTTGGCCATGCCTGGCGCATGAATAAAGTAGCCGTTGTGATTGCTGAAGTTCTCAACGGTTGGCGCGTCGTGTTTGACCATGGCACCAGACATCGCGTGGTCCACATCTAGCGCCATGCGAAACATCGGTGGTGTCCCAGTGGCCATGCCGATCCCGTGCATGACGGTGTTGTTGAAACTGTGATCGAGTTTTAAGCGGTCGTTCATCACCGCGCGATGTTTGATCAACAATTCATGTAGCAGAATTTTGACGGGACACGTTTCACTGCAAGCCCCGCACAAACTCGACGCAAAAGGCAAATCGCCGAATTGTTCATAGCCGCGCAACACTGGCGATAACACAGCGCCGATGGGACCTGGGTAGATCGAGCCGTACCCATGCCCGCCGATATGGCGATATACCGGGCATACGTTCAAGCAAGCGCCACAACGGATACATTGGAGGACCTGCTCGAATTGGCCGCCTAACGCGTTGCTACGGCCGTTGTCGAGGATCACCACATAGAAGTTCTCAGGGCCATCGATTTCATCAGGCATCGCGGGACCGCAAAACGTTGCATAGCTCGTCATGCGTTGGCCGACTGCTGAACGCGCCAGCATCGTGTCTAAAACGGCGGCTTCTTGCATGGTGGGGACGAGGCGTTCCATCCCCATGACGACGACTTGTGTTTTAGGGATAGCCATCACCAAGTCCGCATTGCCTTCATTGGTGACTAAATTGATCAAGCCATTTTCGGCAACGGCGAAGTTGCAACCGGTGATCCCCATGTCGGCTTCGAGAAATGACGCGCGTAAATATTTTCTGGCAAAGCGGGCCATTTCCTGTGGGTCATTGGAGCCGGTATAGCCGATTTTTTCAAAAATGGTTTGGATCTGGTCGCGATTTTTATGCAAGGTGGGAAACACAATGTGAGTGGGTTCATCAAAATCGTCTTCTTGCAAAATGAATTCAGCGAGGTCAGATTCAAGGAGCGTTCGATCAGGGAGTTCGAGGAGCTTTTGATCGAGGTCGATTTCAGTGGTGACCACCGATTTACTTTTGACGATATGATGGGCGTCGAGATCGACCGCAATTTTTTGAATATAAGCCGAGGCTTCTTCATCGGTGCTGGCAAAAAAGACATGCCCACCGCGCGCTTCAACGTTGTCGCCGAAGCGCTCCAAGTAATCTGGCAAGTAACGGATCACATGTTGGCGGATCTGTTCACCGAGTTCACGCCACTCTGGCCAATTGCCGAGGTCTTCACGCGAAGCCGTGCGCTTGTCCCATTGCGCATCTTGGGCTTTGGCGACGGCCCGCTGCATAAATTTGTCGGCTTCAGATTCTTTCAAGCGCGTGGTAAAAGGTTGATCAGATGTTTTGATCGGCATAAGTGCCACCTCCTGCAACCAAAGCGGCGTCAGTGTTATAAGTGATCCGCGCTGGGTCGACATTTGAATTCAAGACTTCGGCTAAGTGCATGATCTTGATTTTCTCACCGCGGCGATTGAAACGTCCCGCAATGTTCATCAAGCAAGCTTGGTCACAAGAAATCAACACTTCAGCTTCAGTTGATAACACTGAGTCAACTTTCTCATCGACCATTTGCCGCGAGATCTCTGGTTCTTTGACGGAAAACATTCCGCCGAACCCGCAGCAATTTTCGAGATGGGGCAAGGGGATCATGGTCAAGCCGTGGACGTGTTTGAGCAATTCAAACGGGGATGTGCGCTCACCGAGCAGCCGGGTCATATGACAAGAGCGGTGATAAGTGGCAGTGGCGTTGAGTTCAGCACCAGCATTTTCCACGTGCAAAACCCGGTACACGAACTGGGAGAACTCATATGTTTTATCGGTTAGGATCTGCGCTTTGTCAGCGTATTGCGGATCTAGCGCCAAGTGATGCGGGTATTCTTTGAGCATCGCCACACAAGAGCCTGCAGGGCCCACAATGTAGTCGGCGTCAACGGATAATAGCGCGTCGATTTCGTTATGCATGACTTTTTGGGTGTCTTTGATATACCCAGAATTATAAGTTGGCTGTCCGCAACAGATCTGCTTAACTGGCATGGCGGTGTCACAGCCGAAGCGTTCCAAGACTTCGACCATCGCGATGCCAACATTTGGGAATAACAGATCCATAATACAGGTTGAAAAAATTGCGACTTTCATGCTCGTCCCTCCTCGTGGATGCGCTCACATTATAGATGATGGCAAGCACTTGGGGGCAAGGTTTACGAATGTTGGGTCAAACTGGTAAATAAGAGGATATTCTTCGAAAATAGTCTTCTAAAAAACAGTCTTAATTTATCATACATTCTGCATGATATTGATGCTCTAATTATTGATATAAAGATAATATCTCTAAAAAATATTGACTTAGAATTTGAGAAGCTTTTCACTCTTTAAATGGCAGCCGATCGTAAAATGTCAATCACAAATTTTCACGCCATACAAAAAAATGCCGTTGATCGACTAGGATCAACAGCAGTTTCATTGCACTTATAATGCGGCGATAAACCGATCAAAAGCAGCAAGGCCTTCGTCGTTTTGTTTAAAGACGCCAGCATCTTCAAGTACCCGGGCAAAGACTTTACCAACTTCCTGACGCAGTTGTGCTTGGGCCGTGTCAGCGGTCCAAGTTTGCGTCGCTTTGAGCTCATCGGCCCAAGGCTTGTGCATGTCAGCGATGTGGTTAGGCTCATCCAGTAAGTACTTTTGCACTTCGGCGAGTTCCGTCAATAAGCGTGCTGGCAAAATCGCCAAGCCCATGACTTCGATCAAGCCGATGTTTTCTTTTTTGATGTGTTGCACATCTTGATGCGGATGGAAAATACCATCAGGATATTGTGCTGAGGTTTGGTTGTCGCGCAAGACCAGATCAAGTTGATAAGCATCCCCGACCCGCCGAGCAATTGGGGTGATGGTGTGATGTGGCGTACCATCTTCGGCGTGGGCTTTGACCGAAACTGATTCGTCTGAGTAATCCGCCCAAGTGGCGCGCACATGTTCAGCGGCTTGCGCTAAGGTGGTGCGGTCACTTGACGTCAAGCGAATCACGCTCATTGGCCAGTGCACGATGCCAGCCTCAACATCGTCAAAGCCGGGAATGGTGATGGCTTTTTGAATGCTGGCTTTAGCCATAGCAAAATCGTGGCGACCGCCTTGATAATGTTCATGGGCCAGCATCGAGCCGCCGACAATTGGCAAGTCAGCATTTGAGCCGACCATGTAATGTGGGAACATCGTGGTCAGATCCAACAAGTTGGTGAAAGTCTGGGCATTGATGTGCATCGGTTCATGCACCGCATCCAAGAAAATCGCATGCTCATTGAAGTATGCATAAGGTGAATATTGGAAGCCCCAAGTCTTGCCGGCTAAGCCAAAGCGGATGATGCGATGGTTGGCGCGAGCAGGGTAGTCCAAACGGCCGGCATAGCCTTCATTTTCCATGCATAACTGGCAAGCTGGATAACCAGACTTGGCCGCATGGGCGGCAGCAGCGATGGCTTTAGGATCTTTTTCAGGCTTGGATAAGTTGATGGTGATCTCTAAATTGCCATATTCTGTCGGCGTGGTGTAGCCGATGTTTTTGGCGATGGCGCGGGTTTGGATATAGTTGTTTGCCCGTGATAATTGGAAGAACCAGTCCGTTGCCGCCTTAGGTGAGGTTTGATACTCATCCCAAAACTTCGCATTGGCCTCAGAAGGCGTTGGGGTGCCCAGTGCCATCAGTTCCGCTTCTAAGATCTGCTTGGCTGGGCCTAAGTCGTCGACAGCACCATTTTCAACGGCACCGGCCACTAAGGCATCCAAGTTATCTAAAGGATCTGCTTGCGCTGGAATGGATTGCGTGGCATCCCCAACGAGGTTGCGCACCCGATTGATCAAATAGACGCGATCCATGGGGGTGAGGGCGGGATTTAATTGTAAGCAGTAGTTCACGTGAGCTTCGATAGCATTCATATTACTTATCTCCAAAACCTTCTGGATGGGTTTGATGCCAGTTCCAAGCCGTGGCAATGACTTGTTCGACATCATCAAACTTCGGCTTCCAGCCTAAAATGGTGCGGGCTTTGTCACTTGCGGCGATCAAAGTAGAAGGATCGCCTGGGCGACGAGGGCCGATTTTGGCAGGAATGGGTTGGCCAGTAACTTTGCGAGCTGCGTTTAAGATCTCTAAGTTAGAGAACCCAGTCGCAGATCCTAAGTTAAAGGCGTTGGAGTCGTTGCCTTCAGACAGATACTTCATCGCTAAGATATGCGCATCAGCCAAGTCAACAACATGAACATAGTCGCGGACATTGGTACCGTCTTTGGTTGGGTAGTCGTCGCCGAAGATCTGCAAGCCATCGCGAGTCCCAGCAGCGGCTTGTAAAATAATTGGGATCAAGTGCGTTTCTGGATGGTGATCTTCACCGATAGAGCCATCAGGCATCGCGCCGGCCACGTTGAAGTAGCGTAAAGCCACGAATTTGATGCCGTAAGCGACGTCAGCCCATTTGATGATTTTTTCCATGGCCAGCTTGGATTCACCATAAGGGTTGGTTGGTACTTGAGGGTCATCTTCATGAATTGGCACTTGCTTAGGTTCGCCGTAAGTGGCGGCCGTTGAGGAGAAGACGATTTTCTTGATGCCGAATTGGTTCATCGCTTCCAGCAAGGTGATCATGCCGCTAGTGTTGTTGTCGAAGTACTTCAACGGATCCTTCATCGATTCTGGCACGATGGAGAAGGCGGCAAAGTGAATCACACCGTCAATTTTTTCCTTGGAGAACACTTGGCTCAAGAAGTGGTAATCGCGGATATCGCCTTGATAAAAACGAGCCTTGGGATCAACCGCACGTTTGTGACCAGTGATCAAGTTATCCAAAACCACAACATCTTGACCGGCTTTCACCAGTTGCGCAACCGTATGCGAACCGATGTAGCCCGCGCCACCTAAAACAGCAATTGTCATGTAATAATCTTCCTTTCAACTAACGAGTTCCACGTGAAACAACGAGTGATTATAAAGCCTTAGGACCGTCAGCGATTTCTGCGACATAAAAATCTGCGGCATAGCCGATGGTCTTTTCGTATTCGGCGCCAACCGCTGCTTTAACAGCTTCAACCGCATCTTTGTTGACAATAGCGATCGCGCAACCGCCAAAGCCGGCACCAGTCATCCGGGCACCTAAGACACCAGGTTGTTGTAAAGCGGTTTGGACTAACGTGTCGAGTTCCTTGCCAGTGACTTCATAATCATAAGCCAAGGATACCCCAGAAGCGGAAACCAAGCGAGAAAAGGCGTCAAGTTCGCCAGCCTTTAAAGCAGTGACAGCTTGCAGCGTGCGTTGGTTTTCCAAAACCGCGTGACGGGCGCGACGGATCAAAGTAGCATCGTAGATCAAGTAGCTGTATTGATCGAAAGTTTCGGCGTCTAAGTCGCCCAAGGACTTAATGTCAAGTTTGGTTTGTAAGCGGGCAAGGGCTTCTTCACATTCTGCGCGGCGTTCGTTGTACTTGGAATCAGCTAATTCCCGGCGCTTGTTGGTGTTCATGATCAAAATGACATTGTCGCCAAGGGCAACCGGAACAGATTCATATTCCAAGGTGTTGGTGTCCATAAAGGTTGCCCGGTCTGCTTTACCCATGCCGATAGCGAATTGATCCATGATCCCAGAGTTGACGCCGATGTAGTTGTTTTCCACTTTTTGGCCAAACTTGATCAAGTCGAGCATTTCAAAGCCTGCATCAAAAGCAGTGTTCAAAATCGTCCCGGCCAATAATTCCAATGAAGCGGAAGAAGATAAGCCCGCACCGTTTGGCAAGTTCCCATAAATGTAAACATCCAAGCCGTGGGTGAACTTTGCGCCATTAGCTTCAAGCACTTGGGCCATGCCTTTGAAGTAGTCGCTCCACTTGTTGTCTTTGGCAGAATTAAGTTGGTCTAAGGCGATGGTGATGACACCGTTTTGTTCAAAGTTGCCGGAGATCAGGCGCAAGGCATTTTGATCGTTGTCACCAACTGCGGCGTAAGTCCCCAGTGAAATCGCACATGGGAAAACGTGGCCGCCATTGTAGTCAGTATGTTCGCCGATCAAGTTGATCCGACCAGGGGCGAAGTAATAGTTGGCAGGGGCAGTGTTGAATGCTTTCGTGAAGCCTTGAGCCAATTGAGTCTTATCCATGAGATATTCTCCTCTATATAGTAGTTTTTTTAGATTAGCTTTGACGTAATTGTAAAGTGCTGGAAATGGTCAGTTTCAATGGTTGCGTATAAGTACCGTTGCGAATGTCAGTTAACAGATGCACCGCGGCTTGTCCAAGTTCGGCAGTCGGGACATGCACGGTCGATAAGGCTGGGGTCAAAAAGCGGCCAACCGCTAAATCGTTAAATCCGATCACGCGCACTTGTTCAGGAACGCTGACACCATGTTCTTGTAAGGCTTTGATCGCGCCGATCGCCATGGTGTCTGAAGCAACAAACCATGCAGTTGGCCGTTTGGCTTCAGGCATATCATCCAAGGCTTTGGTCATGGTTTGATAGCCAGATTCGGTGGTGAACTTACCGGTGATGATTTGCGGTTGATGCCCACCAGCGGCGACCACGGCACTGGAAAACAGTGCTGGGCGTAGATCCGTTAAGGCAACATGATCAGTCGTGGCTTCTTTGCCGGCTAACATGCCAATTTTGGAGTGGCCTTCAGCTAAGAAATATTGCGCAATGGCAGCCAGTGGTGATTGAAAATCAGGCACCACGCACGCGACGTCTGCCCCAAGTACATCTTGATCGATCACCACAAGTGGTAATTTCTTGGCTTTAAACGCTTTTAATTGGGCTGGGGAATATTTGCCGATGGCAATCATGCCGATCAAATCGTTGGTTTCAGGAAAATCATCACCAGGAAAGACCCGGACGAGATCAAAGCCATCTTGGCTCAGTTGGTTTTCAACGCCCCAACGAATTGCCCGATAATATAAATCACCAGTTTCATCGGCTTCGGTATACCAAGGCATCACCGCGACGGTCCCACCAGATTGTGGTTGCGCACGTTGGTGCTTGGTATAATTCAAGGCTTCTGCAGCGGCAAAAATGCGTTGGCGGGTATCGGTGGCCACAGATAATGTGGTATCGCCGTTCAACACGCGAGAAACTGTCCCCACTGCGACGCCAGCTTGTTTGGCAATATCTTTTAATGTTGCGATAAGCACACCCCCTCCTTAGACTAGAATCATGTTTTTGCAAGTGCTTACTTGAGCTCAAAAACAGTGTATCACATCCTCAAGTAAAATTTAACCTGTTTTTGGTAAAAGTTTTACTTTTTCGCTTTTAGTTGTAGAACTTGAGAGGGTCACACTATCTAAATGGCAGCCAAAGTCAAATTGTCAATCAACAAATCGCCGATGTTGGCGTTATGGTGTGCTGAACAAATTTTATGAAGAACGTTTATAATTCGTAGTCTTTACACGGTTCCGTAGTGGTGTTAAGCTTGGGGAGAATTCTAGGAGGAGTGAGTGGCTTAGCGCAGGTCACCCGTACCACTTCGCGACGGGCGGAAGAGCCCGCTAAACTGTGAAGACTATCCCGCAGTAGGCTGGGCTTAACTGTCGAGTTCTGCTGGATCTTCAGTCCCAAAATGCCGGCATAGAAGGGTCCCCTTTGGTGGACTCAATCCAAGTTACCGCCGGGAGTAGTGACCTCATGGTGACATGAGAAGCAAGGCGACGTCTGTGTGCGAAAGGCTAATGCATTGCTGATTAGCGCCTAACGCGGTTGAGGGTTAAGATCCCAAGGCCCGCAGCAACGCCCTTGATATTGATTTGAACTGCATGAAGGTAATCAAATAGGCGTACAGCCACCGGTCCACGAAATGGGTAACTGTTTCGTGGATTTGTTGTGCCTTAAAGCCTTTCAAAGCAAAAAAGTGAGCCGAAGAATTTTTCGACTCACAATCATGGATTATTTAATGACGACTTTTGTACCACCTGGAACATGTTCATTAATCCATTTGGCATCAGGAATACTTAAACGGACGCAGCCGTGAGAACTGGGCTTTTTACCTAAGTAAACTGCTTCTGAGGTGATGTACTTGCCGTTTTCATCGGTTGGCACGGTGTGGAATAAGTAGGTGTTGCCTTTGAAGCTGGTCCAGTAATTGGCGCCCATTTTTTCCGTCGGGTTGTAGAAGTTGGCACCGCGATCGATGATATGAAAGGTGCCGTGTGGCGTCGAATCATTGATCCCAGTAGAACAATACATGGTGTATACTAATTGATCTTTTTGCGTGATATAAACGCGTTGTTTGGCCAAGTCAACCGTTAGAACAACGGGGTCTTCTGTTGTAACGGTCGGATAAGCCTTTGTTTGTGAGGGTTTGGTCCAGTCGACCGTTTTGCTGACGGTTTTTTTTGACGATGATGTCGCCGATGAGGCTTTCGAACTGTTGACAGTGGCCGTTTTTTGTTTTTGACTGGTAGATTGTGGGCGACTTTGGGCGTTGGGATGTTGCGCAAACCAAACGCCGAAGCCAATCAACACCAAACAACCAAGCGCGATGAACAGGTTGCGCCAAGAATGCGTGATCGCATAGGTTTTTGCTCCTTTAATGATAGTAATTCCATGCTACCATGCGCAGTGGTCCCTTGCAAAGACGGAAAATCTGGGTTCAAAGCGAACTTGCCTTACAGCCGCATGAAAAAAGCGACCCGCCACGCGAATCGCTTCTTATTACTTATTTAATCATCGATTTCTGGCGCGTGGCCGCGTTGGGCGGACAGCATCCAGATGCGTTTTTCAATATCAGTGTGGAACCCAGTCAAAATATCTTGCGTCGAGTCGTCGCCTTCTTGACCTGCTGTGTCGATGCCTTCTTGGTAAACTTTTTGCAAGTGGCGATAGCCGGCAATTAAACGAGCGAAGCGTTCATCGATCGTGGCATCATAAGAGCCTGGGATCGATTGAATGCCTGAGTGTTCTGCGAATTCTTCCAGCGTCGAATAGGGGGCGCCGTCGATGACGATCAAGCGTTCTGCGACCACGTCTAGCTGATCGTTGATTTCATCTTGATACTCATCCATCAGCGGATGCAGGAATAAGAATTCCGGCCCGCGCATGTACCAGTGCGTTTGGTGAATCACCGCAGCCATTTGACTGAGGTCGGCCACCAGTTGGTTCAAAACAGTTTTGGTCTGAGGATATTGCATAAAAACCCTCCTTTGCCTAAAAGGCGATCCAAAGCGGCTAACAACATTCATTATAACAAGGGGCTGAAGGGGTTGGCAAAGTTTAAGCCGCTTGGTAGACTGATGACAAGGAAGTGACTCAAATGTCTGACTTACGGACCCGCCGTACGCTATTTGCCATCGATCGCACCTTTTTTAACTTATTAAAGACACACGATTTTACTGATTTGAATGTGTCGTTGATTTGTGCGGAAACGCATATCACGCGGTCAACGTTTTACCAATATTATTTGGATCTCGATGATTGGTTAGAGCGGATCGTCGGCCGTTACGCTTTGGAAGCCCAAAGTCTGATTTCATGTGCAGATCAAGCCTCAGCAGCCGATTTGTCAGCGTTAGTGGCGAAATTTCAAGAAAATCATGATGCCGTGTTGATGCTGTTTAAGATTCATCATCCAGCAGGGGACTTGCAGGCTGAATTGGTGAAGTTATTTGCGACGGCGTTTGCGCCATTAGTCCAACAGGATGATTATTTGGCCCAGTTATATGCGCAAGCGGCAGTCGTCAGTGTGAGCTGGCAATTACAACATCCCAAAGATTTACGCCAGCAACCTTTAACGTCAGTGGTGCAAGCCTTATGTGATCAAGCCTAAATCAAAAATCGACCTCACGTCATGAACGTGAAGTCGATTTTTTTCTATTGTAAGGCGCGCAACAAAGCGACCATATAATAAGTACCGGTTTGATAATCTTTGACGCGCAAGCTTTCGTTTGGCGCATGCGCCCCTGAACCATAATAGCCGCAGCCAACGGATACGATCGGCACATTCAAGCTGTTGGCAACTGGGGCTTGCGGGCCGCCACCAGCAGAGTTGGGCACAACATTGACATTGTCGTCACCATAAACTGCTTTGGCGACATCGGTGACTGTTTGGTAAACCTTTGAATCGAGATCTGAACGAAACGGATCTTCGCCAAGATTGAAGGTCATTTCCACATCGCTGAAGCCATTTTTGTCGAGCTGCTTGCGGATCAGGTCAAAACAAGCTTTTGGGGTTTGACCTTGGGCTAAGCGGCAATCGAGCTTGGCGGTGGCGACTTTAGGGATAACAGTTTTAACGCCGGAGCCATTGTAGCCGGCATTAAAGCCATTGACTGTTAGCGAAGGTTCATTGACGCTGGCAAGTTTGGGATCATCACGTAAGAATGGGGTGCGCAAGCCGGCACGTTGTTTGAATCCTTCAGCGTCAAAATCCATTTTGGCAACAGCTTGTTTGGTGCTATCACTCATCGGCGCCACCAAATCATAATAGCCATCAACGGCGAGTTTGCGATCAGGGGTGCGCAAAGAAGTCAACGCATCCATCAAGCGCCAAGCGGCATTATCAGCATATGCCCCAAGCGAAGAGTGCAAATCGACATCGGCAGTTTGCACTTTCAAATCAAAGGCCAAGATCCCTTTGACGCCACCGGATACGTTGAAGTGTTCTTGCTCATTGACGCTGCCGCCTTCCCACACGCACAAGTCGCTGGCGAGTTCAGCTTTGTGAGCATCGACATATTGTTCAAAATGCGTCGATCCGACTTCTTCTTCGCCTTCAACCATGAACTTGACGTGGCAAGGCAAGCCGCCGTGATCTTGCAAATACTGCAAGGCAGTCAAGCGTGACATCAATTCGCCTTTGTCATCGCTGATTCCGCGGGCTCGCACTGTCCCATCAGGCAAAAAGGTCGGTTCAAATGGATCGGTGTGCCATTCATCTAATGGTTCTGGTGGTTGTACGTCGTAGTGGTTGTAAAACAAAACGGTACGCTCACTTTGGCCATCAAATTCAGCAAATACCATCGGGCTACCACCGAATTCGTGCCATTGGGCTGTTTGTTTGGCACCTAGGGTTTGAAATTTTTGTTGAAGCCAATCGGCAGTTTCTTCGATATGTTGATGCTTGGCAGAGACACTGGCCAAACGTACATAAGGCGCCAGTTGGTCAAAATATTCTTTAGCAAATGCTTCGACTTTTTGTTGTTCACTCATCATGTTGTCCTCCTATTTTAAATCCACGCCACGCCAGCCAGGTTCACCACCAGCAGCATTGTTGATGACGCCAGTGAGTTTAGGATTGCGCATGTAGTTGGTGGCATTTTGGTATAACGGGATGACGCCTTGGGCCTTCATTAACAGTTTTTCGGCTTTGACCATAGCATCCCAGCGGGTTTGCATGTTCGCAGTGGTGTTGGCCGTCTTCATCAGGCTATCGTATTCGCTGCTGCTCCAACCGCCGAAGTTATAAGAATTACCAGTAGTCATCATGTCCAAGAAGGTGGTTGGATCGTAATCTGCACTCCAGCTGGTCAAGATCACATCAAAGTCGCTACCTAACAATTTCTTGACGCGAGTGGTCTTTGGCACTTTTTGCAAGGTGACATGGCAGCCTTTGAGATTTTGAGACCAAGTTTGTTGTAAGTATTGCGAGATGGTATCCCAGGAATCGTCCTCATCAACGGTGAAGGTGAAGGAAAGGCTGGAGACGCCGAGTTGCTTCAACCCTTTGGCCCAGTATTCTTTGGCGAGCTTCAAGTTGTAAGCCACGCCACTGTCAGCGGTGTTTTTCACGTAAGCATCTTTAGCAAAATCACTGCCATCTTTAGGGCTCTTGCCGAGGTTACGGGAGACGAAGCCTAAAGCAGATTCGGAACCATCAGCGGCAGTTTTTTGCGTGTAAGTGTCGCGGTCGACAGATAAGGACAAGGCCTTGCGGATATAAATATTGTTGAAGGCTTTCTTCAGTAAGGCCGAGCTTGGGGATTTTTCATTGGTGACGACATAAGTACCGATGCCAGATAAGACTTGTTTGAAGGCTTTGTCATTTTTTTGTTGTTTGACTTGAGTGCCTGAGATCTCGGTTTGATCGAGCTTGCCGGATTTATACAAGGTCAAGCCGGTAGTCGTGGTTTTCACGACTTGGTAGTTCACATTGTTTAAATGGATGTTGTTTTTGTTCCAGTAGTGGTTGTTTTTGACCAAAGTCCAGGTGTCATTGGTCCCGTTCCAACTTTTGACGGTGTACGGACCGTCGTAGGACATTTTCTTGGCGTTGGTGCCATAAGCCTTGCCATACTTTTCAACCGCACTTTGTTCTTGAGGGAGAAATTCAGCGTTAGACATTAAGGTTAAGAAGGTCGCCATTGGATGTTCGAGTTTGACGGTAAACTGATATTTACCTTGTGCCGATACGCCTAAGGTTTCAGGCTTTTTCTTGCCAGCCATCACGGCGTCGGCATTGACGATGCCAGAATAACGATAGCCATTGACGGACTTGGTGGCAGGATCAACCGTACGTCGCCACCCATAAACAAAATCTTGGGCTGTCACAGGCTTGCCGTCATTCCAATTGGCATCATGACGTAACGTGAAGGTATAAGTTAAGCCGTCTTTTGATTCCGTCCATTTGGTGGCGAGACCAGGGACTTTTTTATTGTTTTTCCCGACTGTGAGTAAGCCTTCTTCAACGTTATTGAGCACTTCACCACTGGTGGTATCACTAGCTTGCGTTGGGTCGAGGGTCATCAATTGACTAGGAATGGACACGGTGATATTTTTGGACGTTGCCGCGTCAGCGTTTTTGCTACCGCAAGCGGCTAATAATAACAGTGAGGCAAGTGCAGTACTGGTTAACCCTAACTTAAAGGGCCGGCTCTTTGTAAGTTGATTCACGGATTGTTTCATTTTCATTCCTCCATTAGGCGATCAGATTAAAACATGCGTTGGCCGTGCAAGTAGACTTGTTTGTCCGCTTGCCGGAAGTTGTTGACATCTTCAAGTAGATTGCCTTTTAAGACCAAGAAATCAGCGTATTTGCCAGTTTGCAAGCTGCCGTATTCATCCGCAACGCCGAGTAAGTCAGCGGCATTTTTGGTTGCGGCGTAAAGGACTTGTTGTACCGGCATCCCGACTTTGTTGACCAGCAAGTTCAATTCATCAAAATAGCCAGTTTCAAAATCGTTGAATGGCGTCCCAGCGTCAGTCCCAGTGGCAAAAGGCACCCCAGCTTTAACCGCCATTTTCATATTCTTAAAGAAGGCTTGGGCGAAGTCGCTGGCTTTTTTCACCATGTAATCTGGGATTTGCCCTTGGCCATAATCGACGATACCTTGCACCGCGTTGAGCGTTGGCACCAGATAAACCTTGTGTTCCTTCATGTATTCCGCTTCGGCTTCATCCAAGAAGATCCCGTGTTCGATGGAATCAACGCCAGCTTTCAACGCTAAGCCGATGCCTTCAGTACCTTGCGCGTGGGCCGCGACTTTGCCGCGACGGGCATGGGCTTCGCGAGTGGCGACGGCCATTTCCTCTAAGGTGAATTCAGCGTCTAGTGGAGAATCTGCGACCGACATCACACCGCCAGTGGCCATTAACTTGATGACATCAGCACCATGTTTGAAGCCGAGGCGAACGGCGTGGCGCATTTCATCAGGGGAGTCAACGACATAAGATTCATCTTCGGTGTGATCAGGACTATCACCATGGCCGCCAGTGGCACTCATCGCACGACCGGAAGCGACGACGTGAGGGGCTTTAAAGCCGTAAACGGGTTGGGCATCGCGCAGTTTGATATCCACATCGTAATGCGAGGACAAGTTGCGAACGTAGGTGACGCCTGATTTCAACAAGTCTTGTAAGTTCTGCAAGCCCAACAAGGTGACTTCAGTTTCACTGCGTTTGCCTGCCGCGAGTTGATGGGCATTTGAGCCGAGATGCACGTGGCAGTTCATGAAGCCTGGCGTCACATATTGATCATGCAAGTCAACTTGTTGATCGCTAGCAGGGGCATCGCCAGTGCCAGTGGCGGTCAATTTACCAGATTCATCATCTACCGTGAACCAGGAGTTCGCCGTGAAGCCATCATGTAAGCCATCGAATAATTGCGCGTTGAAATAAGTGGTTTGAGTCATAAAAAGTTCCTCACTTTCGAATTTTGGGTCTTTGATTTACAATTTAAGTGCAAGATGATAAGTGCAAGAAAAAGGACTCATA
>NZ_AZEU01000111.1 GCF_001435035.1 Lacticaseibacillus manihotivorans DSM 13343 = JCM 12514 | reverse complement strand
TTTTTATTGTCCAAAAAATTTTGAGACAGTGGCTAACTTGATTCTAAAATGCGCGGAAACGAACGTTTACGATCATCAGCTTTTGCCCATTCACGATCCCGTTGAGACCAGTCCCAGCGATCGTGGTCACCTCATGAGCAGTCGGCACAGCAATTTTTAAATCCCGGGCCGCCTTAAGGATCCCAACGGAAAGTGGATGGCTGGAATTTTGTTCCAAAGCCGCAAACTCTGCCAAAACTTGTTGCGACGTGCGCTGAGCATCCCATGAATCATATGCCGAAACGACAAATTCGCCGGCAGTCAGCGTCCCAGTTTTATCCAGCATCACCATATCTAACCGATCAGCGACTTCGAGCACTTGCCGCTTGCGCATCAATAACCCGTGTTTAGCGCCGAGCGACGTCGAGCGCGCGACCACTAATGGGATCGCCAAGCCTAACGCGTGCGGACAGGCGATCACCAACACCGTGACCATGCGCGCCAAGGCAAAATTGAAATCTTGCGCCAACACCCACCATGCGCCAAAGGTGACCAATGCCGCGCCGACTGCGACATACACCAGCCAGCCGGCAACTTTATCGGCAATACTTTCGGCATTGGAGCGCTTCTGCTGGGCTTGGCTCACCAATTGGGTCACTTGGGCCAAATAACCAGATTCTCCAGTCCCAGTCACTTTGATCTGCACCGTGCCGTCACCGTTCAATGATCCGCCGATCACGTGATCAGATACCGTTTTTTTGACCGCGCGGGCTTCGCCGGTAACCAAGCTTTCATTCACCGTCGTTTCACCAGCTACGATCACGCCGTCTGCAGGCATTTTTTCGCCAGCTTTCACTAATAATACCGCATCGAGCTCAACTTGAGATAAGGGCACAGTTTTTGGCGTCCCATCTGCTGAAATCACAGTGGCATCACTGGGCAATAACGCCGCGATTTTCTCCAAAGCATCCCCGGCGGCCATCACCGCGTTCATCTCGATCCAATGCCCCAACAGCATGATATCGATCAGCGTCGCCAGCTCCCAGAAGAAATCCATCACATGGCCATTAGCCGGGACAAAATGATTCATCATAAAAGCATACATACTGTAGAAAAACGCTACCGAGATCCCGATGGCAATCAGGGTCATCATTTCCGGTTTACGCGCTTGCAATTCCGCTTTGGCCCCTTTGAGAAACGGTGCGCCACCGTAACCATATAAAAATATTCCTAAAATCAACACCAGCCAATCAGAACCGGAAAACGTCAGCTTCGGCAACCAAGCCACTTGTAACATCGGCGACAGCACCAAAATCGGCAGCGACGCGATGAGCGACACCCAGAACTTCTGCTTTAAGTTGCCCATGTGCATCATCTGGCCACCATGTTGCATCATGGTATGGTCGTGTGACATGTCGTGATGATCTGGCATATTTTGCATGACGGCTCCTCCATTCACCTGACTGACGCTTCTACTTTCTTTATAGCACGTTGCCAGCTGTCCTCACAAGCGATAACCCTTCACTTGATGCGCCGGCGCAACTGCCAAAGCGCCACCCCTAACAAAATGCTCGCCACCAAATACGCACCTCTTTGCGCCAAAATCAACTCGGCACGCGGTTGACGCAAAGCATTGGTCACCATTTTGCCAGCGGTTTGAGACAAAATGCCATAATAGATCCCGCCGGCCACGCTCACGCCCAGCATCATCCCCACTTCTCGCGCCAACGAATTCAGCGCCCCGATGGCCCCGCGATGCGCCGCCGTCACCCCAGTCATGATCTGCGTGTTGGCGGCAGTGGTGAACAAAGCCGTCCCGATTACGGAAATGACCGACCAAAGGATCACCCACCAAGGCTCACCGACGCCACTTAACGCGACCAATCCTAACTGCGCCACCAACATGATGGCCATCCCGATGCGCATCAACGTCGCCTGCCCCCAGTGATCCACCAAAACGCCAGCCACAGGATTCGCCACTAACGCCGCCAAAGGGCCTGCCATCAGCACCAAGCCCGTGATTCGACTATCGAGGTGGACGACTAATTGCAAATAAATCGGCGACAACAAGACGAACGCATACGCCGCGATGAAACTCAAAAAGCTCGCCAACAATGGGGTCGCCACTTTTTCACCTTTCAACAAGCGCGCCTCAAACAAAGGTGTGGCTTGTCGTTTTTCAAGGCGCAACCAGCCCCATAAAATCAAACCGATCACCGCCAACCCAGCAAGCGCAATCACTGGTTGTCTGCCAGCCAGCACTGACACCGCATAAAAACCGCCAGCTAGCAGAATCAATCCACCAACCCCCAGCCAATCAAAGCGTACGTTTTGTGAATGGGAAACATTTTTCGGCAACGTCCACACTGAAAGTACCAGACACACGATGCCGACGGGAACATTCACCCAAAAAATCTCCCGCCAGCCCCAATTCGCCAAAATTAACCCACCAAGTCCCGGACCAGCCAACGCGCCTAATGAAATAAAAATACTTTCAATACCAAACGCCCGCCCTAATTGTTCAGGCGGAAACAGATCCGTCACCACCGCATAACTGGTCGCCATGGTCATACTGGCCCCGATAGCTTGAATCACGCGCCCGATCAATACCACGCTTAACTCATTGGTCGCCCCAGCTAACCACGACCCGATCACAAATCCGGCTGTGCCCATTTGAAACAAACGGGTCCGTCCAATGCGATCACCGAGCTGACCAAATGGCAACAATAGCGCGCTGATGGTGATCAAATACACGCTGATCACCAAATTCACTGACGCCGTGCCAACGTGCAACGCGCGCGCCATCGTCGGCACCGCAATGGTCACAATACTGCCGTCCACCACCACCATGAAGAAAAACATCCCCAACACACCTAACCCCAACCACCGTTGCATCGCCTTCATCACGCCACCTCCTCATATCGGTAGGGAAAGTATAAATTGGTTTATGGAATCCGGCAAATTTGAAGCGCCGATCTCGCACATTGGCCTGCTTGATGGTGCTCAAACTCAACCAAAAAATGAGCACAACTCAAAAAATGCCCAGTCAACGCCGACCAGGCACTTAAATTCAGTTATTTTTCTTCGCGCGGTAACATATCAACGTCCCACTGCAATGATTCAATCTGCGACTTCAAATCAGCGTGCTGGGTTTCAAGCGTGTCAAGTCGCGAATTGAGATTTCTCAAGGCCATCACGGCTTCAACCATTAAGGCTTTGTCGCTTAAAGCCATCAGCACTTCTTTTTCAAGGCGAATACGTTCGCGCTCAGCCCGCGCTTTGGCTTCGGCGGCTGCTTTTTCAAGCCGTTTTTGTTCCTCACGCTTTTGTTGAAATTCATCGATTTGTTCACCGATTTTTTGTTTCACCTTGTTGAACATGTGCAGTCATCCCTTTCTTCCAGTCACAATTTCTTCCCGCGCAGTGCGATCGAGATGACAGTGCCCCCGGCCAGCAATGCGGCACTGGCGGCTGTCGTCAACACGGATTTTAATTTTCCATCGGACCGACGCTGACAATTTTGACAATATTTTCCGCGAGTTGATTGGGGTAATTCCTTCCCACATTTTTGACAATATTTAGGCATGTGATTCCTCCTCGTTCAGTTCGGGTTCGGCGATCAATGGCTGTGCTTCAGCGAATGGCAACGATAATTGTGCAATGTTTTGTTGCACAGACTCAAAGCCTTCGACCAAATCACCGAGGTCAACATCACTGTATGAATTAAAGGTCAGCAAGGTATCACGCTCATTCAGCTTGTTTTCGCCGATAAACTGGTTGAACTGACTCAGACTCAAGGTCGCGGCTTGCTTTTCGCCTAACAAACTATATCCTGTCGCTTCAACTTGCACAGTTTTGGTGATGGCCATCAGCGTATCAAAAATTTCATGACTTTTTTCGATGCCGGCATTTTGTCCACTGGTATCAAGGAACTGCTTGATTCGGCCTTGTTGACTGCGTTCGTCAAAAAAACGTTGTTCGGTATGAAAGGCCCGAATCAGCTTTGCCTTGGCATCCGTCGCACTGCTTAAAATGTTCAGTAATTTCGCCTCGCGCACTCTGGCATCCGTGATTTGGTTGGCTTGTTGCAGTTGTTGCCACGCGCTGTCCACCATGGCCAAGCGATCATCTTGCAACTCGTTGTGCACATTGGCAAGTTCTTTGCGCAAGGCGTGAATTTCGCTGATCACCTGGGCCATCGCCACTTGCGATTGCAAATCGATGATCGAGTGACTGAGGTCTGGCGTCAACTTCAGATCCTTCAGTCGAACTTGCGCCACGACGCCATGAGAACCAAAAATCGACGGCAAAATGTTCCCCTGACCATCAGGAATAAAACGATAAACCCCGCTATCGATCAGTTTCTCCTGGATTATTCACCTCGGTATTTGGGACATGAAATCGCATCTGGCCGGTCTGA
>NZ_AZEU01000110.1 GCF_001435035.1 Lacticaseibacillus manihotivorans DSM 13343 = JCM 12514 | reverse complement strand
CCGACGTAGCAAGGCTGCGTGATGGTATTGGTCCAGAAAAACGTCCGCACGCCCAGTTGGGCAATTCGCTTCGCCGCCTTCAACTCGGATAAGCCTTATGGGATCAGCGCTGCATGTCGTATTCTCAAGGTATCCCGTGCCGCATACTACAAGTGGCTGGATCGTAAACCGACCGCGCATCAGCTGGAGAATCAGGCCATTCTTGAATACATCATTGAGCTTGAGGAAAAAAATCATTATATCTTCGGCGTTAAGCGACTCATGACCTACATTAACGCCGAAACGCCATATCATGTTAGTCACGGCCGTGTTCGTCGAATCATGCGCAAAGGTCACATACAGGCCTCTATTCGCGTCGCGAAACATGATCGCAAATCCGAGAAGAAAGAGTACCTCCTCGCCAACAAACTGTACACCGAAGAAGATGGGCACGCGTTTCACCCAATTCAACCCAACCTAGTCATGGTCACCGATTGTTCAGAATTAACCTACGGAATCAAAAACGAGAAGAAGGTTCGGCTTAGTGCCGTCAAAGATTTGTACGATCATAGTATTATTGCATGGCGCGTCGCGCCAACTGAGACTGCACAACTAGTGACAGATACCATCAAACTAGCCATCAAGAACAATGGTGGTATTAAACCCGAGACAATGCATAGTGATCAAGGATCTGCGTACACGGGCGGCATGTACAATACTTTTTTAGCTGGTGAAGGTATTATTCACAGTATGTCTCGTCCAGGCACTCCCGGGGATAACAGCCCAATGGAAAGCTTCTGGAGTCATCTGAAAACTGAATGGTTTGCGTTTGAACAAGCTTTATCTGAAGTTGAGATGATGAAACAGATTGAAGACGCCATCCATTGGTATAACTACGAACGACGCCAAGAAACACTAAACGGCACGACTCCGATGGAATACCGGAATCATGCCGTAAAAGAAATTGCATAGGAACTTTAATTATTTGACCTGTCTACTTGAACTTTTTACGCTTGGCTTTCTCTTGTTTGCGAATTAAATCACGGAATAGTCCATTTGTAATACGATGTTGCACTAACCAAAAGTAAGCTTTCGCCCATATGGGGCTTTTAAAACTTGCGGAAGCGAGCTTGACGTCTGGCTAATAATTCTTCCGGCGGCAAATTTTGTAACATTTCAAACTCTTCAATTAATGCTGCTCGTAACTGCCTAGGTAACTCGGCGCTAACCGACATTACTCGTTCGACCACCTGAGCAGCTAATAGCTCGTCTGGCGTCAGTTTCATCAGTGCAGCCGCCTCAGATGTACGAGTCACATCTTTGAATAAGATTGACGCGAATCCTTCTGGTGACAAGATAGAATACATACTTTTAGACGTCATCCACACCTCGTCGCCACAGGCCAATGCCAGCGCCCCGCCACTGCCAGCTTCACCGGTAATCACTGCGATCAGCGGTGTCGCCAACGTGGCCGATGCCTGCAGCAATTCGGCGATTGCTGCGGCTTGGCCGTTGTCTTCGGCGTCTTTGCCAGGATATGCCCCCGGTGTATCGATTAAGGTCAATACCGGCCGATGGAACTTCTCAGCTTGTTGCATCAAACGCAAGGCTTGGCGATACCCCCAAGGCTCGGGACTGCCACCATGCGTGGCTAAGCGCTCAGGTAGGGTCTGGCCTTTGTTCGTGGCAATCACCGTCACCGGCATCGATTCAAGCATGCCGATGCCGCCAATGATCGCCGGGTCATCCCCATGCAGGCGATCACCATGTAGGCGAATGAAATCATGACACAACTCACCGATCAGCGCTTCTGCAGGAAACTGATTATGCCGCGCGTTGTGTACCTGGTCAAGCATGGCAGACCTCCTGATGCAGCTGTAACAACAACGCCAGACGCGCTTTGAGCTGGGCGCGCGGCACGATCGCATCGATGAAACCGGTAGCCATGACCTGCTCGGCTTGCTGGAAGCTGGCTGGTAACTTGTTGTGTAGCGTCGCTTCGATCACCCGCCGGCCGGTGAAGCCTACTCGCGCATGTGGTTCAGCCAAGGTTACATCCCCTTGCATGGCGAAGCTCGCACAGACCCCCCCCATTGTCGGATCACTCAACACGACAAAATACGGCAACCCGGCTTGCACGTGTAATGCGCGTGCCGCAGAGATCTTGGCCATCTGCATCAACGACTGAATGCCTTCTTGCATCCGCGCACCGCCGCTGGCGGTGACGATCACCACCGCCAGGCGTTGTGCTGTGGCGCGCTCAAATAAGCGGCACAATCGCTCGCCGGCCACCTGGCCTAACGAGCCCATCATGTAATAGCTATCCATCACCGCCAAGGCGCAAGGCTGAGCCGCGATGACCGCTTGCCCGCAGCGTACACTTTCACTGCTACCAGACGCCGCTTGTGCTTGAGCGCGCTTGACCATGTACCCGGGAAAATCACTGTCTGCTAGCTCCAGCTGTTCATCCCAAGGGTCAAAGCAATCGCAAAGCTGCGCCAGTCTTTCACTTGCGGTTAAGCGCAAGCCGAAGCCGCAATGCGGACAGACTTGCAGACTGCCGAAACGTCCTCGGTACGCACTGGTGCCACAATTAGGGCAGGTACGCCACAAACCTTCTGGGATCGTCTGGGCACGTTTGAGAGTCGCTTCATCTAGCGTTGCTTGTTGTGGTTTGAGCATCATTTTCCTCCACATAAGTGATCGTTGCCCCACCAGCTTGCACTACCGGCGAAGCGATCAAGGCTAATTGACTGGCCACGTTGGTCTTCACCCCTTGAAACTTAAGCTCACCTAAAGCGCGCTCGAGCCGACGCCATGCCAGCGCAGCCGAATCGGCGTGCACGATCAGCTTGGCCAACATGGCATCATAATACGGCGTCAGCTTGGTGCCGGCGGTGATACCTGTGTCGACACGCACCCCCGCACCACCTAGCGGCCAGCGCACCTGGGTGATCTGATCGGCGCCACCTTCGACATCCGCGTTGATCCGGCACTCGATCGCCACACCATGCGCCGCCAAGACGCGACTGCCTCCTGGCAACGGCTCTCCTGCCGCGATCATGATCTGCAAACGCAGTAATTCAACGCCTGTGACGAATTCGCTGATCGGGTGCTCGACTTGGATACGGGTGTTCATCTCCATGAAATACACCCCTGAATCATCCACCAAGAATTCGATGGTCCCGGCGTTTTGGTAATGCACGCCGGTAGCTAAACGCTGGGCATACGTCTGCAACTGCTGCCGCATGGTCGCAGCTAGCTGCAAGCTCGGGCTGATCTCGATGAGCTTCTGCTTGCATCGTTGCAAGGAGCAATCACGCTCGGGAAAGACCCAAAGGTGCCCGGCTTGGTCACCAAGTACCTGCACTTCGATGTGTTTGGCTTGGCGCAAGACTTTCTCTAGATACATCGCGTCATCACCAAACGCCGCTTGGGCTTCTTGTTGCGCCGGCTGCCACAATGCTTGCAACGCGGCTTCGTCTTCGATCATCCGGATGCCTTTGCCGCCACCACCCGCCGCGGCTTTGAGCATCAACGGATAACCCATCGTCAAAGCGGCTGCTTGGGCTTGGGCCAGCGTCTGTAACGCTTGGCTACCCGGGATCACCGGTACGTCAAAGCGTGCCGCTAGCGATCGGGCCTGTGCCTTATCGCCAAGTTGTTTGATTGTCAAAGCATCAGGGCCGATAAACACCACCCCGGCTTGCGCGCACAATTCGGCGAAGTCACTGCTTTCAGATAAGAACCCAAAGCCCGGATGAATGGCTTCAGCACCGGTGAGCACCGCAGCAGCCAGCACGTTTTGCATATTCAGATACGACTGCGCCGCCGGCCCTGGACCGATGCATACCGCAGTGTCGGCCATCGCCACAGCCATGCTGTCGCTGTCTGGCTCGGCATACACTACCACGGCTTGCGCACCGAGTTCATGGATCACTTGCACTAGCCGCACCGCGATCTCGCCGCGGTTTGCTACCAGGATCTTCTTAAACATGGCGCCTCCTACTGTAATGCAAATACCAGCTCGGCAGCACACGCCAGGTCTTCGCCGACATAGGCTTTGCCCTTGCCGCGGCCGATGCCATCAGCCACTTTGTCGAGGCTGACTTCTAGGCGCAACACATCGCCTGGGCGCACCATGTGCCGGAACTTCGCCTTGCTGACGCCACCTAAGAAAGCCGTCTTCCCTGCGTTCTCTGGCAGGCTCAACAGCACCACTGCACCGGTTTGAGCTAAGGCTTCGATCTGCAATACCCCAGGAAAGATCGGGTTGTTAGGAAAATGCCCCTGAAAGATCGCCTCGTTCACCGATACGTTCTTCACCCCCACGGCGCTTTGCCCCGGGGTCAACGTCAACACGCGATCCACCATCAACATCGGATAGCGATGCGGTAAGATCTGCATGATCTCTTGTGCTTCAAGCATTAGATTCCTCCTCAACAATAAACAGCGGCTGATGATACTCCACCAAGGCGGCGTCTGCCACCAAGCGTTCTTTGATCACACCACTGACAGTACTTTTGACTTCATTCATCATTTTCATCGACTCGATCACGCACACCACTTCACCGGCTTCAACATGCGCCCCGACTTCTTTATACACCGGCTCGCCTGGCTTAGGCGCTAGATACACGATGCCGACTAACGGGGCATCGATGCTCGGTGCCTGAGAGGCCACAGTCGGTGTCGAAGGCGGCACAGACGCGACTGGCGCCTGCGGGCTTTTGGTCAGGTGCAGGTGCAATTCACCATTGGCATAATCAAACTCGCTGATCTGACTGGATTCCAGCTTATCGATCAAAGCGGCGATCGTTTCTTCATCCATATGCGTGCGCTCCTCCTAACACCAACACCGCATTGTGTCCGCCGAAGCCGAACGAATTACTCAAGGCAAACGGCGTCTTAGGCACGGTGTGGTTATTATCCACCAACTGCACCGGACAAGCCGGGTCAGGGGCGGCGCTGACATTTTGCGGCAGCATCTCAAGATTCAAGGCGGCGAGGGTCATGATGGCTTCCACCGCCCCAGCGGCACCGAGCAGATGCCCGGTCATCCCCTTAGTCGAGCTGACCAACACGTTGTGCTCGCCGAACACCTGGGCGATAGCTTTACTTTCCATCAAATCATTGGCTACCGTCGCGGTGCCATGGGCGTTGACATAGCCGATCGCTTCAGGCGTCAAGTGCGCCGACGCGATGGCTTGCCGCATCGCTCGGGCCGGCTGCGTCCCGCTCGGGTCTGGGGCAGTCATATGATAGGCATCGCTGGTCGCTCCAAAGCCTGCGACATAACCCAGTATCTGAGCACCACGCGCTTGGGCATGAGCTTCTGACTCAATGATCAACGTACCGGCCCCTTCGCCCATCACAAAGCCGCTGCGGCTCTGGGCAAATGGCAGACTCGCTTGCGTCGGGTCGGTGGCATCAGACAGCGCCGTCAATGCCGCAAACCCACCGATGCCGATCTCATTGACCGACGCTTCAGCACCGCCTGTGATCACCACATCGGCGCGACCGCTTTGGATATAGGCCATCGCCTGACCGATCGCACTGGTCGCCGACGCACATGCCGTCACTACCGCATAGCTTTGCCCTTGCGCATGGAAATGCTCCGCCAACACCCCGGCAGCCATGTTGATGATCGCCATCGGGACGAATAATGGGGAGATTCGCTTGGGGCCTTTGGCGTTTTTCTTGGTGACTTGTTCTTCGATGGTGGTCAACCCACCGATTCCAGAACCATAGATCACCGCCAAGCGCTCTGGCGCCACGGCATCTGCTAATTTTGCTTGTTCAGCCGCTTCGATGGCGCTATACAGCGCGTATTGGGTGAACAAGTCCAGGCGCTTGCTTAATTTCTTGGCGACGCGCTTGGTCACATCAAAGTCTTTGACCTCGCCGGCCACGCTGATACCGGTGGCTTGCGCGTCGAATTTCGTGATCGCCGTCAAGCCACAGCGGCCTTGCTGCATGTTAGCGATCGTCTGCGTCAAGTCGTTACCTAACGCATTGACAGTGCCCATGCCGGTCACAACCACTCGTGTCATTGTTGTTCCTCCTTGTTGCACCACCATGGTGGCGCTTAGGTCTTGTGTGAAACATCGTAGTCAAGTCAGCCCACCATCGATGGTCAAGACTTGCCCGTTCATGTAATCGTTATGGATCAAGAACAGCGCGGCATCCGCCACTTCTTCTGGCGTCCCAAACCGGCGCAACGGAATGTTGGCCAGCATCTGGGCCTTGACGCCTTCGCTGAGTCCTTGCGTCATTGCGGTATCGATCATCCCCGGTGCCAAGGCGTTGACGCGCACATGGCGCCTACCACCTTCTTTGGCCAAGGTCTTGGTCAAGCCGATGATACCGGCCTTGCTGGCGGCGTAATTCGCTTGTCCGATATTGCCGATCATGCCCACGACACTGGCCAAGTTGACGATCACACCGCTTCTGGCTTTATTCATCGCCTTGAAAGCCGGCTGCGTCACGTTGTAAGTGCCATTGAGGTTCACAGCGACCACCGCGGCAAAATCCGCCGGGGTCATGCGCACCGCCAACTGGTCGCGGGTGAGCCCCGCATTGTTCACCAGTATATCGACGCGCCCAAAGTGTGCCTGCGCCGCTTCGATCAAGCCGGCTGCAGCCAGCGGGTCTTCGATCGCAGCGCAGTGCACCAGCACCTCGCTGCCGGTGGCAACCAGCGCAGCGACTAATTCTGTAGGCGGTTCATGGCGTGCATTCACCACCACATTGGCGCCGGCTTGCGCCAACTTCAATGCAATCGCCGCCCCGATGCCACGGCTGGCGCCAGTGACCACTGCTGTACGTCCATTTAGTTGCATGGCTTCCTCCTTCACAGCGCCTGTTCGCCGAGCGTATAGGTGGTCACGTCAGGCAGTTGCCGCTTGACCAACTTCGCTAGCATCGGCTTGGGACTGACCTCGATGAAATCAGTCGCCCCACCGACGGCTAGCTGATGCACGACATCACTCAAAGCAGTGGTATGTGTCAGCTGTTGCGTCAACGTCTCCACCACCGTGGCCGGTGCAAAAGGCTGTTGCGTTGTCGTCGACAACACCGGCTGCACCGGTGCCTGCCACGCTACTCGTTGTAGCACTTGGTTTAACGCCGGTTGCGCCGCTTGCATCAGCGGTGTATGAAACGCACCGACGACTGCTAATGGCATGTGGCGGATACCGGCTTCTTTCAGCGCTGCGGTATAAGCCGCAAGTTGCTTTTGAACCCCACCGACGACGACTTGGTCTGGCGCATTGCGATTGGCTAGCCAGACGCCATCAGGCAAGGCTGGCAAGTGTTGCGTTGCACGCAACTGCACCGCCAGCATCTGTCCCGGTGTCTGACGCGCGGCTTCTGCCATCGCTTGGCCGCGTATCAAGGTCACTTGTAGCACGGCTTCTAGACTGAGCATACCCGCCGCACACAAGGCTGCGTATTCACCTAGGCTAAGCCCGATGAATGCATCTGCTTGCACTCTACTGGCACGATATAGCGCTAGCTCATAGGCGACTAGCGCCGGTTGCAGATAAGCCGGCTGCTCGACCAGCGACCGAGTGCCGAACAGATACGCACGCAGATCATACGGTAGCACGGCTTGCGCCTGATCCAGCGTTTCTTTGAACATCAGACTATTGTGGTCAAGTTGTTGCCCCATACCGGCAAATTCACACCCCTGGCCGTTAAACATCACCACTGTCATCATGGCGCCACCAACCGGCTTCGCCAATCATTGGCCGCTACTTGTTGCGCTTCTTGCATGATGGTAGCCAAGATCGAAGCGGCAGGCCTCACGTCATGTATCAACCCGGCAATCTCCCCTGCCATAAATGAACCACGTTCAGGATCACCTTCTTGCACTGCGATGCGCAACGAGCCGTTCCCCAGTGCTTCGACGGCAGACATGTCACCGCCTTCGATTGCCAGCCGCTTCTCGAGGCGCAAGTATTGGCGACTCATGGGGTTTTTCAGCACGCGTGCCGCATGGCCTACATATAGCCCAGTAACCAAGGTATCGACGTCTTTGGCTGCGACGACAGCTTGTTGATAGCGCGGATGGATCAGAGTCTCACTGGCTGCTAAGAACCGCGTGCCCATTTGCACGCCACTGGCGCCTAAAGCTAACGCGGCGACCACACCGCGACCATCGGCGATGCCACCAGCAGCAATCACCGGGATGTCCACCGCATCGACCACCTGTGGTACCAAGGCCATGGTGGTCATAGTACCGATGTGCCCACCTGATTCCATGCCTTCGGCAATCACACCGTCAACACCAGAACGCGCCATGCGCTTAGCTAACGCCACAGAAGGCACTACTGGCAACACGCGACTGCCTGCTTTCTGAAGCTGGGCTAAGTAGCGGCTAGGATCGCCGGCGCCGGTGGTCACCACCGCCACATGGGCAGCGGCGACCACGGCGATCACTTCTTCGACATACGGCGACAATAACATCACATTTACCCCGAATGGCTTATCCGTCTGCTCCTTGGCAATATTGATCTGCGCTTTGACGTATTCCGCCGGCGCATGTCCGGAACCGATAATGCCTAACCCACCGGCTTCTGATACCGCCGCTGCCAAGCTGCCGGTGGCCACCCACGCCATGCCGCCTTGGAAGATCGGATAACGTAGGCCCAGTTCTTGTAACATCGGCTCCATGACTACGCCGCCTTTGCGATGAAACTGACTAAGTCTTCCACCGTTTGGATACTTTCGTCGGTATCAATGGTCACTTCGAAGGCGTCTTCGATCTCATTGATGATCTCGAAAACATCTAGGCTATCGGCATCCAGATCGTTCTTGAAGTTGGTTTTCAACTGCACCACTTCAATAGGCTTATCCAATTGATCCGCGATAATAGCTTGGACTTTGGTAAAGATCTCTGCGTTATTCATCATGTGTACTCCTTTTTAGTAGGTCAATAAGATACTACCAACGGCTAAGCCCCCGCCGAAGCCACACAACAGTAGCTTCTGACCGCGGGTGATACGCCCATCGGCAATGCATTCGTGTAATAAGATCGGGATACTGGCCGCACTGGTGTTGCCGTATTCGGCCATGTTGTGCGGCACTTGTGTCAACGGCAGGTGAACTTTTCTAGCGATCGCCTGCAGCATGCGCGCATTGGCTTGGTGTAGAAGATATATATCGGCCGGCGGCATGCGCTTCAAAGATGCCACCACCTCGCGCAAAGCGAATTGATATACCGCCTGCCCATCCATTGCAAAATATGGTGAGTCGATGCCGGCGCCGACTTGCAGCTGCTGGGTGTTATCCCCAAAGCTATGCAAATCACTAATTGGTAGCGGCTGTGCATCGCGCTGGACGAGTACCCCACCGGCACCGTCCCCGAACAACACGGCAGTCTTGCGGTCTTGCCAATCCACTAGACGCGACAATGTCTCACTAGCGATGACTAGCCCACAAGTTGCGGTGCCGTTCAATAAGTTGGCCGCTAGGTGCAACGCATAGACGAAACCGGCACAAGCAACATTCACTGAAAACGCGTACGCGTTATTCGCCTTGAGTGCTCCTTGGATGCGGTTGGCTTCACTAGGTGTCAGATGGTCTGGACTCATCGTGGCCACGATGATGAAGTCTAAGGCGGCTGGTGCGACCTGGCTTTGTGTCAGCAAGTCTTGGGCCACCGCTAAGCCCATGGAATAGGTGGTTTCAGTCGAAGCGATATAGCGCTTTCGGATCCCGGTACGTTGGCTAATCCACTCGTCTGAGGTGTCCAGCGTCTGACTCAGATCATCGTTCGTCACCTGCCGCATCGGTATGTTCATGGCTGTGGTGATAATACGCATAAGCCCCTCCTTACGGTCGTTTCTGGTCTTGCTCATTGATGAAGGCCATCAAGTTGTCCAAGGCAGCTTCGATCAATTGAATATCATGGTCATCAAAGCCTTGGACGAAACTGGCGACCATCTGTTGGTGAAAAGCTTGATGTGCCCGGTACATCAAGCGACCTTTACGGGTCAATTGTAGATTGACTATCCGGGCGTCTTTAGGGTCATGAACGCGTTCAACATATCCTTTAGTCACCAGATGCTTGATTGCCACCGTCAATGTTCCTTGGGTGACATGCAACCGCTGGGCGACTGTACGCGACGTCGGCGTCGCGTGCAAACCGATCGCGTCGATGGTGTGCATTTCTGAAATCGATAGATTCGAGAATCGGCTATGCCTCAACTCAGTTTCTTCGATACGTAGGATGTCGCGGTAAACTTTTTCTAATTTCGTGTTAATGCGTTTCATGATCGGGCGTTGTGCCATTATCCCATGACCTCCATGTTCAACTGATTTGACATTCAAAGTATCAGTCAAATCAGGGCGTTGGTCAAGCACCATCACTGGCTTGCACAACAAAATGTAACGTTGCCTGCCCCACCGGTGCACCGGCAACACTCGCCGCACAACTCACGGTACCCATGTTAGCACGCACTTTTCCCATCGTCACCGTGATAGTCAGGGCATGACCGGCGGTAACAGGCTGAGTGAACGTAGCGTCATTGATTGCTGCGAGGTATGCTGTTTTGTTGGCGAACACAGGTGAGTGAAGGATCAATACTGAGGCCGCTTGCGCCATCATTTCGATCATCAAACTATTAGCTAAACGACCGACACCAGGCTGATAACCATTGAGATGGTCTTCCGCATGCGTCAAGTACTTCTGCACTGTCACAGTTTGATCAGGGACCAGTGCTGTGACCTCATCCACATAGAATATTGGGAAGCGGTTCGGGATCAATTGTTGGACCGTTGCTCCATCCATCGTCTGCATAAATTCACCTCCTGTCCTCCAGTTAGTTACTTGGATGTTCAAAGTATACTCCAGATAGTTTGATTGTCAAATGTTTATGCTGAATAATTCAGGTTAACAATACTTTTGAACAGTAGACATATAGATCAACCAGATTTTTAAATCCAAGTTCGAAATGATCTCTCTTTTTGAAAATTAGGAGGCGTATTGGATATGCCTAACCGATCGATAATACAGCTTGCGCCAGAAAATCAAAATAGCATTAGACCTGGATTATTCACCTCGGTATTTGGGACATGAAATCGCATCTGGCCGGTCTGAA
>NZ_AZEU01000109.1 GCF_001435035.1 Lacticaseibacillus manihotivorans DSM 13343 = JCM 12514 | reverse complement strand
GTTCTATGAAACCAAGTCCAAAACCGGATGTTCAAGGAGGGGGCGACCGTTATTGTATTGGATCGATGTTTGGTAGTCCAGCGAGCTTAACTCATTCGTTGCTTCCTACTGGATCTTGCTCATATTATCTGTTTCAGGGTACACAAACTAAGCTCTAGCTGTTCTGATTTTTCAGAATATCTAAGCTGCGGTTGGTAGTTGAGATTGCGCCAGTTCGATCAACGCCAGCCACTTGTCGGGCATTCGCTCAAACGGCCGAAGCTGTGGTAATTCCACTGGAACGCGGTAACGTAGCGCTTCATGAGGTCGTAAGAAGTTGTAAGCGGCTGAATAAAGTGCTGTGTAACTCGCCGAGCCCGTGGCAGAACCAAAGCCAGTACTTGAACGGTAATTCTCTTTGTAGGAGCGATTCAAACGCTCAATGGTTTGCTTCAAGAAACGGTATTCACGACTGATCTCGTCTTTGTTTTCAAGGCCGACGACCTGATGAATGCCAAACTTGATGCCCTGTTGAGCGAAATAGATCTGCGCAACTTGGTAGATCGGGTTCGCGTCGACTACAAAGTTAAGATTCTCAGGGATCTTAGGCATCTTTTGAAGCACTTGGATGATCGCAATCACCGCTGATTCTGTTGTGCGATTAGGCGTCACGTAGTCAGCGAGAATAAGCTTACACTTGGCGTCGTAGAAGTAGAAAATGTAGTTCCACTTACCTTTCACGCGCACGTAAGTCTCGTCGCCGACGATCTGGTCAGACAGTTTGTAAGGATAGTTTGCCCAGAACGGTCGGACAACAGCGGCGACTGCCATTTCGTAGTTGTGAATGGTTTGATGTGAGATCTTGACGCCGTGGATATCGTACATGATCGCCGCCGTTCGACGCGCCGACAGGCCATAGTTGATGTGATAGGTCAAAACAAGGCCCAGCACTTCAGGACTGGCCTGAATACGGCTGAGATCTACCGGTGCTTGAATTGGCGATTCCGGTGCGATGCCTTTGAGTTCAAAGTTGTAGGTTCGCCAAGTGTAACGCACCTTGTGTGCAGTTGGATGAACGTTGAAGTCGGCGACTTCGGCTGGCGACATTGAGGCAATCGTGCCCAACCGAAATGAGCACTTGTCGTTATAACAACACCAGACGTCAAACTTGGTCCGGCGGTTGTGAATACTCAAGCGATTCTGGCAATAAGGACAACGTAAAGCAACGGTCTTGTTCTTCTCGGCGTAGCCGTCTTGAAACTTGAACTGACAGACCTTGCACTTCAGCTGGCCACCAGCACCGTTATTGGCGTAGAGATAATCTTGTGGCGCTTGGCACCGTGGACAGGCTTGAGTCTCAAAGCTGACTGGCTTACGCCGTCTGACTGGAAGGATCGGCTTGCCATTCTTCTCAAGCGCTTCGGCTAACAATTGCTGGTAGTCGAGCTTTTCAGGTCCAATATCGGCTTGAAGTAGTGGCAGTTTCTCATCAACTTGAAACTGATTGAACCGTTTGAACACAGGCTTATCAGCCCTTGGCAGTCGTGAATGATCAAAGATTTCAGCCAGCTGAGCCAAAAGTACCAAGATAATTTGTCTTTGGAGCTTGATTACTAGAACTAAATACGATATTAATGGTGTATGCACTCGAATCCTTCTTTCTGGATTTTCTTGTTGGTTGCACACCAAGAATATCAGAAGAAGACGTTCGGGTGTTTTTTATTGTTCGGAAATTATGAATTTAAACGAGGTACGTTTGACAGTACC
>NZ_AZEU01000108.1 GCF_001435035.1 Lacticaseibacillus manihotivorans DSM 13343 = JCM 12514 | reverse complement strand
CAAATTCCGCCGGATTATTTTGAATATTGGCCGCCGGAATAGCGTGCCGCGCGACATGACTGCAATACATTTATTTGACGTAAAAACTGAGCATGATACCAGAAATTTAATCACGGTATCAAGCTCAGTTTCTGATTATTCTGTGGCAGTGACCCAGTGCTTCAATTCATTTGTGTGCTGAACGCGCTTGTACGATTCAACCACCAACATCGGCAGTAAACACGTCACCAGAACTATGCGCCACTGTCCTGCCGTCAGCGCAACCAATCCGATTGCTTGGCCTAATACCGGTACATTGCCAATAATCAATAGTCCTAGTAGAATACCAACCACGCTGAGTGTCAATGGACGATTAGCAGTGAAATTTTGCCAATCCAGGCGTCGCCGAGACTTAATCGGGAACAAATCAAGTATCGAGCCCATTGCTAGTACAAAGAACAGCATCGTCATTCCAAGTGCTTGGCCGCCGTCCCACTGGAAGCGGCCAAGTGCATAAATACCAAGAATCAAGACAACATAGGTGGTCGTTCGTACCGCCACCCGTTTACCAAGACCTGCCTGCCAGATACTAGTTTGACGATTGACTGGGGACATGCGCATAACACCGGTTTCCGCCACTTCACGGCTGATGAAGAAGCCTGGAATTCCATCTGCCAACACATTCACAATCAACATTTGTTCGGCACTCAAGATACCGCCCCACCCTAGCAATACTGCAGTGATCATTGTGAAGATTTGGGCGAAGTTGACTGACACCAAGAACTCTACAGCTTTAGTGATATTTTGGTAAACGGTTCGCCCTTGACGGACTGCCTGAACAATCGTTGCGAAGTTGTCATCAGTTAAGACAATATCAGCAGTGTTCTTAGCCACATCGGTACCGGTAATACCCATGGCGACCCCCACGTCAGCTTGACGCAACGCTGGCGCATCATTAACCCCGTCTCCAGTCATTGCCACCACTTCGCCTTGTGCCTGCCAGCACTTAACAATGCGAAGCTTATCTGCAGGTGTCGTCCGCGCAAACACGCGAATTTCTCCAATCTGATCGGTCAGTTCGCTATCCGACAGTGCCGCCAACTGAGCCCCGGCAATGGCGCGTTCCCCAGCATGCAAAATCCCGATTCGAGTCGCAATTGCACTTGCCGTTTGCAAATGATCCCCAGTAATCATCACTGTACGGATACCAGCTTGTTGCGCGGTATATATTGCTTCGGGGACCTCTTGACGCGGTGGATCCATGATTCCAATCAGACCGACCAGAGTCAACTGATCTAATTGATTCAGCCAATCCGCACCAGGGTCTTGGTCAAACCACTTAACCCCGGTAGCCAAGATCCGTAAACCTTGGGTTGCCATTTCGTCATGTCGTTGCTGACTTTCCTTGCGCGAAGCGACTAAGTCAAGCCGATCATACGCACCTTTGACGACTACTAACCAACGACCATTATGCCGATGCAAGGTCGCCATTCGTTTCTTCGTTGAATCAAAAGGATCCTCGGCAATTTGCGGATATGCAGACAAGACCTGAGAAAGGTTCAACACCGTTGCTGCAAAGCGATACACCGCCACATCAGTGGGACTACCAAGAATCTCGCCATCATTGCCAAGGGTGGCGCCATTCGCTAAGCCCCATAAGGCGAGATCATTTGATTCAGGCACATCGGCCACACGCAAATCTAGCACTGGCCCTTGGCCCGGCCAAAAGTGGGTCGCGGTCATCTTATTTTGAGTCAACGTACCGGTCTTATCAGACGCAATCACAGTGACGTTCCCAATCGTTTCTACAGCGGTAATTCGTCGCACAATCGCATTTTGCTTGGCCATCTTCTGGACGCCAGCGGTCATGCTCAAGGTCACAATCACGGGTAATGATTCTGGCACTGCGGCAATCGCCAGTCCGACCCCCAGCATTAAACTTTCAGACACTGACTCCTGATACATCAGCACTGCCAGCAGAATGGTAATCACACCACCCACAACAGCCACTAGCGACAATCGTTTGCCCAATTGATCTAAGCGTTCAGCTAGGGGTGTTTTCACCGCATGCGTTGTATTAAGCATCGAAGCAATCTGACCGATTTCAGTTTTCATGCCTGTACCGACCACTAGTGCCGTTGTATTTCCGGTTAAGATGGCGGTTCCTGAAAACAAGGCTGGATCTTCTGTCGACTTCTCAACTGGCTCACTTTCTCCGGTGAGCATTGCTTCTTCCACAGACAATGCGGTCGCTTGAACAATCCGTGCGTCTGCTGGAACGGTATCCCCCGCTTTAAGCTGTAACAGATCGCCGGGAACGATTCTGTTTGCTGGTACAACCATTGGGTTGCCTTCGCGAATGACAATCGCGGTCTGCTCATTCATGGCCTTGAGACTGGCCAGTGCCCGTTCTGCACGTCCTTCTTGATAGAGGCTGAGTCCAACATTCAAAACAACAATCCCGCCGATGATAATTGGCTTGAACCAACCACTATCAGCAGTTAAAGCTAAGTAAACTGATAAACCCACTGCAAACAGTAAGACAAGTGATGTCACATCACTCAAATGACGTATGATTCGTTGAATAATATTTGGTCTGGGCGCTTCAAGCAAAATATTTTCACCATAACGCTCTCGATATTTTGAAAGATGCTCGGGTTGAAGCCCATCCGTTGGGCTACTATCAAATTGTGTCGCAATATCTTGAGGCGTCGTTTGGAACCATTCTTCGTTCACGCGAGTCATATACTACCTCCTCAGGACCACTTCTTCAGCTTATATATATTATACTTTACATAAGCTTTGGCTTGCAACCGACAACTTTCATCAACGTGCCGGGTATGTACGAATTTTGACCGTTGAAATTGATAACTTGGGGTTTGACAAGGGTACTTCATAACAGGTGATTGTTTAGGGAATCCGTGCGGTTATCTCCTACTTAGTACGTGTTCAACTAGGCCACCATATTCTCAAGGCTGGTAGTAAATTTGTACTGAAGGCAATAGGTTTGCCCTTCATACGTTGTCGAAATAAAAATTGGTATAGCAAATACCCTCACGAGGGTCAGCGCATCGCTTAACACCATTGCCTGATCGATCTTGACGACTAATGATTCAGCTGTCCAGGTATTTACTAAGTCGAGTCCCACTGGCCCTTTCAAAAATGCAAAGCGCCGTTCTATAGCGCCACGTCAATTCTCGGCGTCTGTATCTTTACGTCGTTTCTTTGGATCCTAAGTCTTCGGCTTGGCCCCATGCTTTGGTCCACAAATCGCGAAACTCAACTCCTTGCACAGCTTTAAATTGTCATTGGTGCGGTAAAACGTGTCCGCTAACACTTCATCTGGATATTCACCATGAAGGTCGAAGTAATGATCTAGCGTGGCCGCAAAGTCATGGTCTTCAGTGAAAGCATTGAAACCAAAGCGTTCAATGTCGATGATGCCTTCACTCAATGAACAATCGATCTTGGCACCGAATTCAACTTTGGCTTTGGCCTTACCGCGCTGGATCGGACGAATGTACGGCTGTTGGAGGCTGACAATGCGGTCTGCGACTCTGTGAATCTTGTGTTCAAACATGTACCACTGCTGGTCAAACAAGATCCTAATAACACCCAGACGCGTTGCTTGCTTGGCCGTCAAAGTCGCGCCGGCGTCGATGAATTCATTGATGTAGCGCAAGTCGCGTCGAACGTATTGAAGCTGAGCTTTGACTTGCTTATGGATTGAGTGTTTCTGGCTCTTCGGATGCCTAGAAAATGCGGTCCAGACTTGCTTGGCCTCACGCTTATACATGCGCGGATTTGGTACATTCAGTTGATGTGCCATGTCGATGGCCATCGCTTCAAGGTTTTTGCACGCTAGATTGAGCAATGAGGTGTCTTGCGGAAAGCGAATCTTCACTGGAATCGCTTCAACCACACCACAATCGGTCAACTTCATCCGATTCTGAATCAGGCCAGCCCCGTAAAGCATGCGAAACGGCTTAGCGGCTCGCCCAGTACTCTGCTTGGAAAATTCCAATTGGTATGCCTCGTCCAGTTCCTTCCATGGGAAAACTGATGTTACCCTTATAAGTGAGACAACGACCCTCTATAATTGTTAGTATCAGCACACCCACAAGGAGGGTCTCTCAAGGGCAAAGACAAGAAGTCAGTGAACAGCACTTACACCATCAAAGTTATTCAAAATGACAACGGCGATATGGTGGTCACCAAGAACCCAACGATTGCAGCTGAACCAGCGACGGCACGAATCAAGCTACCAGACACGCAGTCCGATAACATGGTACCCAGCAGCACCTCAGATGACGTAACCAAGTTCCTCAAAACGTTCTTCGCTTTGTACCCGCAAAGTGATCGCAATGAACTCAAGCATTACGTCAAAGACGGCACACAGCCAATCGAACGGAACCTCAAGTTCGTGGAACTGCTCGATCCAGTCTTTAATCAGACTAAGCGCGGTCTGACTGTCACATTATCTGTGAAGTATCTCGACACTGATACCGATATGAGCCAAGTCTCACAATACACCCTGACCCTATCCAAGCAGAGCAGCAATCGGATTATCACTGACGGCATCTAAAAAATACCCGGCACGGCCTTACGCTGAAACTAGCGTAGCAGTGTGACTAAGCAAAACAGAATCACTATTGGCATAGTAATTGGGTTGCTTTTAATTGTTGGCGGTCACTCATTATTCCAATCGCGCCATACAATTACCAACCCAAGCCAGCAGCATAACAAAAAGATTAACAGTACTGAGCCTGCCGCAAACAACAACCAAATGAAAATTACAGTTAACAATCGCACCATAGAAGCAACGATGGCAGATAATTCTTCAGCAAAGGCATTTCTTGATTGGCTAGATGAAGGTGATCAGACCTTGACGTTGGAGGATTTTGAAGGGATGGAGAAAGTCGGTAACCTACACAAACAATTTCCAACCAACGATACGCCAACAAACACTGAAGCCGGCGATCTCATTTTGTATCAAGGGAATAAATTTGTGATGTACTACGGTCACAACAGTTGGAACTTCACACGCTTGGGTAAAATGGAAGGTATTTCCGCAACTGAGCTCAAGCAGCTATTGGGTCGTGGCAATGTCACAGTTACCCTGGAGCATAATTGAGGAAGGAACGTTATTGCCATGTTAACTAACAGAGTCGTCATTATTACCGGCGCATCGAGTGGCATCGGTGCTGCTACTGCCAAACAATTAGCTGCCGCTGGTGCAAAGTTGACGCTGATTGCCCGTCGTCAAGATCGCCTAGAACACCTCAAGCAAATGTTTCCTGACGCAGATATTTTGATTCAAGCAGTGGACGTAACTGACCCTCAAGCCATGCAACAAGCCGTAGCGGCTACTATTACACGTTTTGGTCGAGTTGACGTCTTGTTTAATAATGCCAGGATCATGCCAACCAGCCGCTTAGATGAACAACGGATTGCTGAATGGGGGGCGGATGGTTGATGTCAATATCATGGGGGTCTTAAACGAAAAGACGGCCTGATTTCTAGATCATCAGGTCGTCTTTTTGTGGGTAACTATCCTTCAACACCATTTGACAAATTTCCTTTAAAATAAGCGAGAAAGCCTGACTCGGCCTTCCCGCTTATTGGGTTACTCATTTGAAGCCCCATCAAGATCACTTCTTGATCAGATCATCAATCGTGTTGATATTGGTCATGTACTTCGGCACCGCCAACCCGACGCGCGCGCCGCGCAAATTAACGCCGAGATCGACGAACTGCCCCTTGTAATCGGCATAATACTTGCCGCTGGTGTTCGGCAACCAGGCACACACCATCGCATCGGCCGCGCCGGTCGCAACCGATGCCCACAGCGGCTGGATCTCCATCGGCCGAATCGTGACGTCATACCCGAGGGTGCGCAAGGATTGGGCTATAACGTTAGTCGAGGCGATCTCCGAATCCCACGCGACATAGGTCAGGGTCAACTTCTGCCCGTGAACATGCTTTAATCCCTTGCTCCATTGCTGTAGCGCTTGGGGATTTGCCTTCAGCCACTGTTTGGCGGCCGTAGCCGGGGCTTTGCCATCGTTGACCTTCAGCATCACCGCGGACATGTCCGCAGGCGTCCAGTAGAAACGATCCAACAACGTGTACGCCTGCGGGGCCGACTTTTTAAGTCCCTTGCGCGCGATCGTGTGGATCGCTTCGCTAGTCCCGTAAGCATGCTTGGGGTCTTTGAGAAATTTCAGATCATACTTATCAAACATCCAATGCGGCTGCCAGCCAGTGACGACGATTGGCTGGTGGTGTTCAACCGCCTTGCCTAGCGTCGACGTCATCGCAGCCGTCGAACTGGTTTGAAGCTGCCAATTGTGCGCGCTTAGACCATATTTTTGCAATGCCACCGTCGTGCGACTCATCACCCCGGCCCCGGCATCGATCCCGGTGATGGTGTAATTGAGCTGCTTGCCAAGCGGCTGGCTTGCGTTGTATTTGGCCGGCGCGGTACTGCACCCGGCCAACCCGAGCACAACGGCGCAGGCGGCTAAGACAGTTTTGAGTTTGCGCATCGCGACCTCCTTAATGTTGCTTGTGATTCATCGCCTGGGTGATTCGATCCAAGATGATCGCCAGAATCACGATCGCCAACCCGGCCGCAAAGCCGCTGCCGGCCTCGTTACGCCCGACGGCAAAATAGACTTGGGTCCCCAGACCCATCGCCCCAATCATCGACGCGATCACCACCATCGACAAGGCCAGCATCATACTTTGGTTGATCCCGGCCATGATCGTCGACAACGCCCCTGGTAGCTGAACCTTGGTCAGCCGCTGCCAGCGCGTCGCGCCGAAGCTATCGGCGGCTTCGATCAATTCACCGGAGACCTGTTGAATCCCCAACTGCGTCATGCGGACCGTCGGTGGCATCGCGAAAATAACACTCGCCACAACGCCTGGCACCATTCCGATACCAAACAGCGCGACGGCTGGGATCAGATACACGAATGCCGGCATCGTCTGCATGAAATCCATCAACGGCTTGACGATCCGCGCAACGGTGCGATTCATCGCCGCCCACAAGCCCAGCGGTACCCCGATGATGATTGCCAGCAAGCTGGCTGTCAGTACCAAGGTCAGCGTTTGGGTCATGTCCCGCCAGAAGCCTTGATTCCAGATATACAAGAACCCCAGCAGTTCGAACACCAACAGCCCCAGCTTGCGCTCGTGGCGCGTTAACCACCAGGTCAACGCGATGACCGCAAGAATAAACACGGGAATCGGTAAGAGATCGAACACCCACTGAATGGCATTGATGATGCCGCCCAAGGCGTTCGTGATGACATAGAAGAACCCTTCAAAATGCGAAATCCACGCGACGAAGGCATCGATCCAATGCGCTAGGGGAATTTTGGGAAGATCAAACATTCACGTTCACCTCATTTCCTGACAATGCGCCCAAGACCGCCCCGCGAATAATAATTCCTTGCAGCCGGTGGCGCTCATCGACGACGGCATACGGCACAGGCGTGCTGGACACGGCATCCATCAAGTCGGCCAGAGGGGTATCGATGGTCGTCGTCGGCACGATGTCTTTGACCAATGGGCGGATATCTTCTTGATGCTGGTCGATTGCTTGACGCACGTCTTTGGCATCGATGATTCCGAGCAAGTGGCGCTCGGAATCGATCGCATACAGACTCGAAATCTCGTTGTCGCGCATTCGCCGCGCAGCCAGCCGGGGACCGGCCTTTTCGACGTTGACGGTCGTTGCTCGCACCATAACGTTTCCGGCGGTGTAGACCTGCGAACGGTCAACGCCTTCGATGAAGCGCTCGACATAATCATCGGCAGGGTTGCTCAAGATTTCTTCAGGCGTCCCGATCTGGACAATCTCACCGTCTTTCATGATCAGGATGTGATCGCCGATGTGTAGCGCCTCGTTGAGATCATGCGAGATAAAAATGATCGTCTTGTGCAAGTTTGCTTGGAGATCCAGCAATTCGTCTTGCATCTCGCGCCGATTCAGCGGATCCAGCGCGGAAAAGGCTTCGTCCATCAACAACACCTCGGGGTCGTTGGCAAACGCGCGGGCCAACCCGACGCGCTGTTGCATCCCCCCCGACAGCTGATCATGATACTGCGAGGCGTATTCGCCTAAGCCCACCATCGCAAGCGCCTTTTGGGCCTTGGCCGCGCGCTCGCTTTTGCTGACACCTTGAATCTCTAACCCAAATTCCGTGTTTTGTTGCACCGTTCGGTTGGGCAACAAGGCAAAGCTTTGAAATACCATGCTCATCTTCTGGCGCCGAACGGCTTGCAATTGGGCTTTGGTCATCGTCGCAATATCTTCACCATCGATCAGCACGCTGCCACTCGTCGGTTTGATCAGCCGGTTGAGCATCCGAATCGTCGTCGACTTCCCGGAACCGGATAAGCCCATGATGACAAAAATCTCACCGTCTTCAACCGCAAAGTTGGCGCGGTCAACACCAACCGTTGCTTCTGTGGCCACTAAGATCTCTTGTTTCGTATGTCCGTTTTCAAGCATCGTCTGCGCTTTTGCGACATGCTTGCCAAAGATTTTCGTCAAGTTTTTGACCTCAACTTTGGTGGTCATAGCATTCCTCCTTCGTGAGTTCAACATGTTCTGCAATAAAAACTACACAATTAACGATACAGATAAGGCGCAATTATTTCAAATCCGCGTCACTACTTCTCATATTTTCCCGCGTAGAATGAGGATAAGAAGAACTATCCTGTCATCTAATAATAACAGCGCTTCCGCCACCACTGAGACAACAATGTGCTTACCTCGCACCAGTTAATTTTAGGATGGAATTCATCCTTTTAATTTTAATTAAAATATAATGTTAATAATCTCATTTAATTGATTGATTACCCGCGCAACTGAAAAAAGACCAGCTAACCAACACTGGCTAACTGATCTCATCTATTTCTCGGGGGACACTTGGGGGACATTTCAGTCCCCAAACCCGATTAAATGCTATTTAATACCGGCTAAAACGCCTTAAAATCCCGCTAAATTAGTGAATAGTGTTATCTAGAACTATTCCCATTCGACAGTTGCCGGCGGCTTAGACGTGATGTCGTAAACCACGCGGTTGATGTGCCCACATTCGTTGACGATGCGAGCAGAGATCTTTTGCAAGACTTCCCAGTCGATGCGGGCAAAGTCTGCAGTCATCCCATCGATGGACGTGATGGCACGAATGGCAATGGTGTAGTCGTATGTCCGACCATCACCCATGACGCCAACAGAACGGAAACCCGGTAATACGGTGAAGTATTGCCAAATAGATTCGTCTAAGCCGGCTTTTTTGATTTCGTCACGTAAAACCGCGTCGGATTCGCGCACGATTTCGAGCTTTTCAGGCGTAACTTCGCCTAATACTCGGATGCCAAGACCTGGGCCTGGGAATGGTTGGCGCCATACGAGTTCATGCGGGATACCAAGGCGTTCGCCAAGTTCGCGGGCTTCGTCTTTGAACAACTTGTTCAATGGTTCGATCAACTTGAACTTCAAGTCGTCTGGCAAGCCGCCAACGTTATGGTGAGACTTGATGGTCTGAGCCGTATCGGTACCGGATTCAACCACGTCGGTATACAACGTGCCTTGCGCCAAGTAATCGATGCCGTGCAACTTGCGGGCTTCAGCGTTGAAGACTTCGATGAAGTCGCGGCCGATGATCTTGCGTTTCTTTTCAGGATCGGTAACACCCTTCAAATCGCCTAAGAAGCGATCTGCAGCGTCGACTTTGATGATTTTCACACCAAGGCCTTTGCCTAAGGAGTCCATCACTTGATTGGCTTCATTCTTCCGTAATAAGCCGTGATCCACGAAGATACAAGTAAGTTGGTCGCCGATCGCTTTGTTCAACAAGGCCGCAACAACAGATGAGTCAACCCCACCAGAAAGACCGAGCAAGACTTGCTTGTCGCCGACTTCAGCACGGATGGCTTTGATTTGGTCATCGATGAAGTCACCCATGTTCCAGTTCGCCTCTGCGCCACAAATGTCAAAGGCAAAATGATGCAGAATTTCGTGGCCATACTTGGTGTGTTGGACTTCGGCGTGGAATTGGATGCCGTAGAACTTACGATCGTCGTCATCCATCGCAGAAATCGGGCAGTTTTCACTGGTTGCTGTTACGCGGAAGCCTTTAGGTGCTTCTTGAACCAAGTCACCATGGCTCATCCACACGGTTTGTTCGCGAGGAAGGCCTTGGAAAACTTTGGCGTCGTCATCGAGCACTTTGATGTCGGCTTTACCGTATTCGCGGTTGTCGGCTGGTGCAACTTTGCCGCCTAAGCGATAAGCCATCAATTGCATGCCGTAACACACACCTAAGATCGGGATGCCGAGGTTGAAGATCTCATCATCGACTCCTAATGCCCCTTCGTCATAAACGGAATCTGGGCCGCCAGAGAAAATGATCCCTTTTGGCGCGATTTCTTTCACTTCTGCAGCCGTGATCGTGTGCGGTTTGAGTTCAGAATAAACGCCGAACTCGCGAATCCGCCGGGTGATCAATTGGTTATATTGACTGCCATAATCAAGTACGATGATCTTGTCGTAATCCTGGTTTGCCAAGCTTTCTCCACGCTCCTCTTTAAATTATATTAATTCTACTGATATTATCGACGAACGTCAATCGTGATGAGAATTTTCCCATTTAAAAAAGCCACGTCTGAAAGCCACTCGAACCAATTGCTTCTATTATAAGGCAGGTTGCGTGAATTGATCTCCCGCTAAATTGCGATAATATGCAGCATTAGTGGCTTGAATATAAGGGGCCAGCCACAAGAAGCCGATCCCAAAGGTCAATGTTGCCACCAAAGCCCAGCCGATAAAGCTCAACTGCAACAGGAAATATTCCCCTTTATGCCCCACCATCAACTGCCGACTGGCGGCAATGGCCCCAGTTGGCGTGACTTTCGTGCCAGCAGCTTGCATATCTTTTAAGATGTAGTTGGTTTGCGAATAGGCCAAGGCTTTGATAATGCCAGGCACTACCAACAGCATCGACCACAATCCAATGAAAATCGCCGATAGTAATGTGTTGAGAAATACCGCGACAGGCTGGCCGCTGGTGAAAGCACTGAAAATATTACTAAAGATGTTGCGGTCTTGTTCCCGATCATCCATAAACTTCAAGAACGTAAAAGCGATCCCAGCGGTGACCATTAAGGTAATGATGCCAAACGTCAGCCAGCCGACCACATTGGCGAAAAACACCGCCACAAAGTGAAAGCCGACTGCCCAACCCCATTTGCCTTTGAGTCGGGCTTTGGCCGCTTGTTTCAATTCTGCTCGTGTCATGATTTGTACTCCTCCTTATTGAGGTACTAAGCGTCGTCGCAAGGTGTCACGGGGGGAACTTAAACATGGGAAACACATTTTTTGGTAGCGTTTCCCCTACTTTTATGATAAACTATTGCCCCCTGGATGTTCCAGAATGGTGCCGCAATGACGTGGCGCCCCCTTTTGCGTGTGAATGGAGGAGTAAATGTTCGATTCAATTGAAATTAAAGGTGACCGGCAAAACAATTTACAAAACGTGTCCTTATCCATCCCCAAACACCAGATCACCGTCTTCACCGGCGTCTCTGGATCTGGGAAATCCTCAATTGTCTTTGATACCATCGCCCAAGAAGCCGGCCGGCAACTGAATTCGACGTTTTCCAGCTTTGCGCGGTTGTTCTTGCCGCGCTATAAACGCCCAGACGTCGATGCGGTCAACAATATCTCACCAGCTGTGGTGATCGAGCAAAAGCCCCTTGGTGGCAATGCGCGTTCAACGCTGGGCACGATTTCCGATATTAATCCGCTGTTGCGCATTTTATTTTCACGATTCGGCCAACCACACCACGGCCACGCGTCAAATGCCTTTTCCTTCAATGATCCAGAAGGCATGTGTCCAACTTGCCAAGGCATAGGCGAAACTTACGTGTTGAATCTCGACGCCGCCTTTGATCGTAGCAAGTCAATTCGCGAAGGCGCCGTATTGTTGCCAGGTTACGTGAAGAACGGCTATTACAATCAGCAGCTGATCAAAACCAAGCTATTTGACAACGACTTGCCACTGGATCAGTTTTCCGATGATCAATGGGATTTCTTCTTACATGGTGATCCAGACGAACGCGTGCGCACCAAGCAGAAATTTGAAGGCATTTCGCGGCAATTCTTCCGCACCACCACCCAATCTGATCGGGATACGTCAGCCGGCGCAGCCAAACGCTTGGCAACTTTTGCCACCCAGACTTTGTGCCCTGCTTGTGGTGGGAAACGCTATAACGATTCCGTATTAGCGAGTCGCATCAATGGTTACAACATGTTTGATCTCACCGATATGCAACTGTCTGACTTAGTTGCGGTGCTGAAAGCCTTCGACGACCCCGCCATGGCGCCGTTATTGACGGATTTACAACAACGCTTAGGCGACATGATCGCCATCGGGTTGGACTACTTAGCGTTGACCCGAGACACCCGCACGCTTTCTGGCGGCGAATCCCAACGCGTGAAAGCGGTGCAATATCTCGGTAACGCACTGACCGATATGCTTTATATCTTGGATGAACCATCGACTGGCTTGCATCCCCGCGACGTCCATCGCCTCAACGACTTATTGAAAAAGTTGCGTGACAATGGCAACACCGTGATCGTGGTGGAACATGACCCCGACGTCATCGCTGTCGCCGATCACATCATCGACATGGGCCCAGGTGCAGGGTCACATGGTGGGACAGTGACTTTCGAAGGGACTTACGCCGAGTTGCTGGAATCAGACACCTTGACCGGCCATTCATTAAAGCAACATTTGCCGATCAATCCAAATCCGCGCAAAGCAACGACTTTTATCCAAAGCCAACCGAGTTCGCGACATAATTTGAAAAATATTGCTTTGAAAGTTCCCGTCGGTTTATTCACCGTCGTATCAGGCGTCGCTGGTTCTGGGAAGTCCACGTTGGTGCAACAAGTCTTCGCGCAAGAACACCCCGAAGCCATCAATATCGACCAATCGCCTTTGCATGCCAACTCCCGCTCAAGCATCGCGACTTACACCGGCATCATGGATCGCTTGCGCCAACTTTTTGCCAAAAGTTCCGGACAACCAGCAGGCTTTTTCTCCAGCAACTCGACTGGTGCTTGCCCGCAATGCCATGGCAAAGGCGTGGTCAGCTTGAATCTGTCCTTCATGGATGATGTCGAAGTCGAGTGTTCCTTGTGTCACGGCACCAAATTCAAAGCAGAAGTGCTGCAATACGAAATTCGCGGCCATAACATCGTCGACATGATGCAAATGACCGTCGAAGAAGCGGTGCAATTCTTCAACGACAAGAAAATCGCCAGCAAGCTCGCCGCGGTGGAAAACGTCGGCCTCTCCTATTTGGAAATCGGCCAAACGCTGGACACCTTGTCCGGCGGTGAAGGTCAGCGCCTAAAAATTGCGGCCGAGCTGCAAAATGCTGGCAACTTGTACATTTTGGACGAACCAACCACTGGCCTACACACCGCCGACACCAAGAACTTGATCCGCATCATCAACGACTTGGTCAATGCTGGCAACACTGTCATTGTGATCGAACATAATCTCGATGTGATGCGTGCAGCAGACTGGCTGATCGATGTCGGACCAGATGGCGGCTCGCGCGGCGGGGAAATCGTGTATCAAGGCGTGCCGGCTGGCGTCGTGGATTGTGAACGATCCATCACTGGAAAATATCTGTAAACGAAAAGCCAAACTCGACTGTGAGTTTGGCTTTTCGTTACTGAAATAAAACAAGCCTATCAGCGATTGGGCTGGTAGGCGACGGTTTGGGCTGATTAGACCCGTGTCACAATGATTAACTTTACATCCTGATACTAGCATGTCTTTACGGGACTTGCAAGTTATAAATCGGAATTCACTTGATTCAAATTTTAAATCATCATTGATTTCGCAAAGCCGATTATTAAGCCGCGGAAAGCTTTTGAGATTCTAACCCAGTATGCTAAACTATGTAACGACAACTGACCGGATACATGTTTCAGTCCGATTAACTAATCATCTATTCAGCTGATACTGTTGTCAAAAGAAGGTGTCATGATGATTAACTTTACACTCTGCATCAACGTGAATCCCGTCGAACTGGGTGCGTTTGTCACTGCCGTTATTAGCGGCGTGATTGCCTGGCAAAAACCGCCGAAGCGCTGATACTGAAGAAAGTCAGTGCGACCCAGCAAGCGGGGCAACGCCCTGACTTTTTTCATTTTCCACCAAAAATGCCCCTCAACAATTAGAACTTTCGCAATGACACCTGGTCGATCACATGATTCTGCGTCTTATGTAAGATCACATCCGCCCGATTCTTGGTCGGCAAGATATAGTCGTTCAAATTCACCAAGTTAACTTTATCCCACACATCGCGCGCCATATCAAAGGCAACTTTCCGATCGCCGATGGCATATTGATAATAGTAGTTGGTCGGATCGGTGAATGCCGTGTCCAACAACATCCCGAAGCGTTCCAAATACCACTGTTCGATCAACTCTGGATCGGCGTCGACATAAATCGACAAGTCGAAATAATCCGACACGTAAATCGGTTCATGTGTCGGCAGCTGTAAGACGTTGATCCCTTCGACGATCAAAATATCGGGATGGTCGAGCACTTCTTCAACGCCAGGCACAATGTCGTAGATTTGATGGGAGTACTTCGGCGCGCGCACCACCCCAGTATTATTTTTGACATTGTTGAGAAAGTGGATCAACAAGTCCATGTTGTAAGACTCAGGAAACCCTTTGCGATCCAAAATGCCGCGCTTTTCCAGCTCGGCGTTAGGATACAAGAACCCATCAGTGGTGATCATTTGCACGCGCTTGTCCGGATACGCACGGCTTAACATCAACTGCAATAGCCGCGCAGTGGTACTTTTGCCCACTGCTACGGAACCGGCGATGCCGATGATGAACGGATGGTTGTAGTCATGTTCGCCCATAAATGCAGACAAGTTGAACTCGGCAGTTTGATAATCACGATATTTCACGTGGATCAAATGCCGCAAGGGGCTGTAGATGTCTTTCACGTCTTGCATGCTGACTTCATCATTCAATGACCGCAATTGATCAAGTTCTGCATCGGTCACTGACGAAAAGTTGCGCGTGTGAAACGTCGCCCACTCGCTGCGTGGGAAAACGTAATAATTCATTCGAGATTCCATGTCGACTCCAAGTCGCGAAACTAGTTAGCTCGCTTTTTGTTATTCTGCTGTAAGGCTTGCGCTTGGTCAAACAAAGGACAGCCAACGTCGCCACATGATTTGCAGCCGTCACCTTTGGCCTTTTTGAAGAAGCGCTTATAGATCACGCCAGCCACAGCCAGTAAAATAATGCCTAAAATGATCCAAGTTGCCATCAGCAATTCCTCCTATGTTAGCACTTTCAAATAGCCTTCTGCAAGTTGCTGGTCACCGGCCGCTTCACAAACAGTCCAAACAAAATCAATAATAACGCGACAGCGGCCAGCGCTAGCCCCCAAATTGAAGCGGTGCCTGCAACCAAAGCCCCTGCTTGATTGACGATGGTGGCGATCAAATAAGCGACACCACATTGATAACCCACCGCGTACCAAGTCCAGCGCGTATCGCCGAATTCTTTGTACATGGTCCCGATCGAAGCGAAACATGGCGCACACAATAAGTTAAACACTAAGAACGCATACCCTGCCATTGGCGCATAGGCTTGTTGGAGTTGGCTTTGGAAGTGAGCCATGGTCCCGCCACCAAACGCAATTTTAAAGGTCCCGACGCAATTTTCCTTGGCAATTAAGCCTGAGAAAATCGCGGCAGTCGCCCGCCAATCACCGATCCCAAGTGGGGCAAAAATCGGGGCGATCACGCCACAGATATCACGCAGGATCGATTGGTTTTGGCTGACCATGTGCATTTGCCAGTTGAAATTGGCCAAGAACCATAACAACACGCAAGACGCAAAAATCAACGTCCCAGCTTTATACACAAATGCCCGAGAGCGACTGTACACCGAGCGGGTAATATTAGAAAACTTCGGCAAGTGGTAAGCCGGCAATTCCATGACAAACGGTGACGGCGGCCCAGCGAATAACCGCGTTTTCTTCAAGAAGATCCCAGAACCGATCACGGCTAGGATCCCAATAAAGTAGGCTGACGGGGCGACCCAAGATTGCCCAGGGAAAAAGGTCCCAGAAATCAGCGCGATCACCGTGAGCTTGGCCGAACATGGCATGAACGTGGTCAACATAATCGACATGCGCCGGTCTTGCTTGGATTCGATGGTCCGCGTCGCCATGATGCCAGGCACCCCACATCCTGTGGCGATCAGCATCGGAATGAAGGCCTTTCCTGACAGATTGAACTTATGAAACAGCCGATCCATCACAAACGCGATGCGCGCCATGTACCCGCAATCTTCCAGCATCCCCAAACATAAAAACAACATCATGATCTGCGGCAAAAAGCCGAGGATCGCCCCGACGCCACCGATAATCCCATCGACGATCAACGATTGCAGCCAATGGGCAACTTGCCATTGATTGAGCCAACGGGTTGCCAAGTTCGGCAACCAACTGCCAAACACAGTGTCATTCAGCCAATCTGACCCGATTGTCCCAATGGTTTGAATCGATAAATAATACACCGCCCACATCACCACGGCAAAAATCGGTAACGCCAGCCAGCGATTCGTGACCACACGATCGATTTTGTCCGACCAAGATTCCGAGAAATCATTGTCATCGACCACACTCATCGCAATCACGCGAGCAATGAAGTCATAGCGCGCATTGACCATGATGGCATCAGAAGTATCGCCGAACAGTTTCTCAGCAGTGGCGATAGTTTGTTGAATGTCATCTTGTTGTTTATCAGTGAGCTGGACTTTTTCTACCACTTGTTCATCTTGTTCAAACAACTTGATCGCATACCAACGGCGTTTTTCCGCAGGATAAGCTTTGAGTTGAGCTTGAATCAAGCTGAGTGCGGACTCCACTCGGGGATCATATTCTGGATAGGCATATGTTTTAGCATTTGGCGTAAGCAGATGATCGACCAGTTCTGGGACGTTGGTGCCGTTCATCGCACTGATGCCCACTACTGGCACCCCTAACGCGTAACTCAACTTGTCGAGATTGATCTGGCGATGATGCTGCTTTTTTAAAACATCCATCATATTCAAGGCGACGATCAAGGGGCGTCCGGTTTCCATCACTTGCAGCGTCAGATATAAGTTGCGCTCCAAGTTCGTGGCATCCACCACGTTAAGCACTTGCGACAGTTCCCCATCGAGCAAAAAGTTCCGCGTGACGATCTCTTCGGAAGTGTAAGGTGACAGTGAGTAAGTTCCAGGTAGGTCTTGGATCACCACTGTTTTATCTTGGCGGAGTTTGCCAGCTTTGCGCTCGACCGTGACGCCAGGCCAGTTCCCGATGGCTTGTTTGGCCCCAGTCAACGCATTAAACAGCGTGGTTTTACCAGAATTCGGATTACCAACTAAGGCGATAGCTTCAGGCATGTTGACCCACCTCCACCACTTGGATCGATTCTGCGTCAGCCTTTCTGATCGATAACTTATACCCACGGACTAACAGTTCCAAGGGATCACCAAGCGGGGCAACGTTGTAGACTTTTACCAACGTACCACGGGTCAGCCCCATATCCATCAAGCGATGACGCAAAGCTGGTTGGCCGTCGAGTTTGGCCACGATGCCTTGTTGATGACGTTTGAATTGCGCAAGTGGTTGTGCATTCGTTAAGTCGATATCGTGATAAGGTTGCACTTCAATTAAGCTGGCAATTTCAGTCGACATCGCCAAGCGCTGCCCTTGAAAATAAATCAACATGCCAGAATCGCCTTTAGCCGTTTGGATCACGGTCAAGCGTTTGCCTGCTAGTAAGCCGAGTTCGGCTAAGTGCTTGTTTAAGCGGTCGCGACCAGTGATCGACATGATGATGTAATCGCCTTGCGTGGTGACTTGAGTCAAATTTTGCATGGTCGGGCCTCCTTGTGTGTCTCATGATATTCTCATCTTACTAGATTTTGCGCCACTTGTATCGAAATAGCAGCGGAGTTCACGGGTATTCACAAGAATAACACGGTTAAGCACAAGTTTTTTCTTAGATTGGAACAATTATCGTTGCTGTTAACGAATTCAAATGTTGGTACCAAAGGGATGTAAAGATGACTCCTTATTCTTTGAGAGAATCATGTTATCCTCTGGTCATGGAAGAACTCTTTGAAATTGCGGACCCTGCGCGCTAAGATGATACCACTTTGTCAGCCAGCGGATTTGATTCCGGATTCTACTGGGCCACTTTACTCGACATTGACATCGTCTTAGGCAACTTTATCGATGGCCGACTAGCCGGCCTCATCGCCTTTCGACATGTCCCTGAAAATTTAGGAAATTTTGTTGACCTACTGGAAGTCGCCAAACCATTTCGCCACCGCCAAGTTGCCAAAAAGCTGTTAGCCATGGTCATGCTCGATTCATTTCAAACGCCTGATTTTGACGGCTTCATGCAACTCAGGCCTAAACAAAATGGCATTCAGTACTTCTACTTGAACCTGGCGGATTTGCACATGACCCTTCGATCATCTTTGATACCGACGCCAGTCATCGCCACGTCCGACGTTATTTACCTTCTGGAGGAAAAATATTATGACCCCTCAAGCCGTTCATCAACAATGAGTCTACCTTAACGAAATCATGGATAGCAATCCACTCCAATCTCCTGCTTATCGTGATGCATTTGACCAGTATGATCAATTGCTATTTGGTCATGTCACAATGCGAGACATTTCATTAATTAAAGACTATCTTCCCCAACCGATTCCAGACGACACCATGTCCTTGATGATCGCCACTGTGATAAATGGTCGGCCGATCACTGACGTCATTTCAGTTCCGGCTCCGATTCAATGTGCCCTGTTAATCCGTTGGGGACGCAACCAAAAAGGGCTCACTCAAGCCCAACTGGCCGAGCAGCTCGACATGACGCAAAGTCAAATCGCCAAAATCGAAAGTGTTGCCAATGGCGTAACTGCAGAAGTGATGGGCAAACTTGCTAAGGCCTTGGATGTCACTTTTACCATCACGGCAAACGACCCAGTCCTAAGCAAAACCAATCCGAAAAAGGGGCGCTACAATTTTTGGAGTTGATAGACATCTTGTCTGTTGGCTCCTTTTTCTATA
>NZ_AZEU01000012.1 GCF_001435035.1 Lacticaseibacillus manihotivorans DSM 13343 = JCM 12514 | reverse complement strand
CTTATTTGAGTGCGCCTATGGTTAGGTATCTCTATCTCTAGTATTTTTCAAACTTGCCTTTACCCATTTTTTGACCAGGATTCAATGTTCCAGCGGCAAAAGCCAGTTGGGCATTCCCTACGCCTAAAACGATTGGCAGATCCAAATTCAATTCCGGCACCACTAGCTTTCCGACTGCGCCGACATCATGTTTGGATACCGCCGCTGCACTTAAACTCGCCAGTGACAACGGTTTGACTTGATCGAAATTATAAGTTGGTTTTTGTTTTTTGATCGCAGCTTTCACCGTGGTTTTCGTCACTGTGACCGTGTTATGCCGCACGACCCAAGCCGCCATGGCATCTTGGGCCAGATACAACCCTAAAATCACCAACACCGCGACTAAAATAGTGGAAATCAATCCTTGTTGCCAACGTTTATTCATCTGCTTTCACCTGCTTTAAGGTCCATGGTTTGATGGTTTCGCGTTGCTTTTTGCCCACGATCATCGATACTGGGCGATTGCGACTTTCCAAACGATACGTCGCGATCATCGTGGCGGTTTCGCCGTCTCGCAACAAAATGTCAGAGTTTTCTTGATAGTTTTGCATCAAAAAGCTCAACTGGCCTTTGGCAACATCAGTTTTTGCCAGCACACTAGTAGTACCAGCATTGGTTTGTTGGGCAAACACCACATTTGAGTCCAATACATACTGCGGCCAAGCCGTGTCGCCGCCTTTATTGCTCAATTTGTATTGCACCACCAAAGTCGGTCGCTTCAAGAAATCAACCGCATAACTGAAGTGAAAGGCCGACAAACGCAATTTTGAACTTGAGCCAGATTGTGGCGCACTCGGCGCACCGATCACGACTTTTTGCGGGGTGACTTGGCGCTGCGTGTACCAGCCAAAGGCAAGCTTGCCCACTGCCAGCACGCTGATCAGCAACACGATCGCCGCTAAGATTAGGTTGATTCGTTTCCAAATTCGCATGCTGGGTTCCCCTTTTCCGGCAAGTTTAAGACATCCTAGTAAAAAACGAGCACTGTTTACCGATGATCCGGCACCCAGCGCTCGTTTTGGTCATTCAGCTAGCTTTCGCCCGTTAGTCAACACTTGCCAACCCATCATCAACCCCATTGCAATGCTCATCAATACTAAGACTAATGGCATCGTGGCCGTCCCAGTTTGTGGAAGAGACCTGCGCGTGCTACTTGTATTTGGCAAGCTTTGACGCGTTGAAGTGGAAGTTGAGGTATCCGTTACCTTAGTTTTTTCGGGAGTGGTATCAACCACAACAGTTTGTTGGTCTTTACCTGGCGTCCCGTTATTGGCAACTTCACCACTTGTATCCGCAAGCGGTAAACGTGGATTGCTAGGATTCAGCGTTGGGTGGGTGAAGCTGACCACGGCGGTACTTGATCCAGATGAATCAGCGGACACCGTGTAGCTCCCGACACTGGCAATTCCTAATAAGATGGTGACCACGAGCAAGAAGCGCTTCAATAAGTCACTTCTCGACACGGCGTTTATCCCCCTTTCGACGTTTGATGAGTAAGATGATTACAACGATTAACAGTAACAAGATGACTGCGAGGATCACGTATACCCACCATGGAATGTTGAGATTGGTGAGGTTATACCGCGCTGCGTCCACTGTCGAAATATGGAAATTACGACTGAACTTCCAGATCTTCGTGCCTGAAAATTGTGGATCAGTAGTGGTATAAGTCACATGCATCGTGTAATCACCTGGTGCGACCGCGCCATCCCATGGTGTTTGAACAGTCCAAGTCGAATTTGGTGCAGCACTGGCTTTGTTAACAGTTAAGGCTTTAAGCGTCCGGTTTTGACCCCGCTTGGTGACCCGCGTTTCAACTTTACCATTGCGCAACATCGATGCTTTAAAGTTTTGCAGCGTCGCATCGACATTAGTTCCGGCAAAATCATGCGTTACCGCCACACTGTTTAAACGCAAGTCCGGCGTTTGGCTTAAGCCATTTGAAAGCCGTACTGCAACAGAGTAACCATACGTGTTGTTGACACCCGCTTTTGTTGATTCTTTCACAACTGGTGTAACCCGAATCGCCCCTAGAACAATCCCTTTGAACTTGGTCTTAGGCATCGTCAATGGCATATGAAACATCGCGGTCGTGCGAGCTGGAATGGTCAGTTTCTCATAAGCCTTGGGGATCTTGATCAAACTGGAAAGTGGATAAGCTAAGGATGAGTCTTTAGCTTTATCAGGCTCAGCGTAGGAAATATGCGACCCAGCATCTGTGGTACTGGCAATGGCCTGCATTTTGACCACAATTGCCTTGGCATTGGTGTTCGCCAGCTTCATTTGCAGTTCAGTCTTTTGACCTGGTTGCATTTCAAGATCGTAGAAACCGGTATTCTTATTGACTTGATACTTGTTGAGCACCGGGATCACCGAAAGCGGCACTGCTTGAATTCCTGGGTTTGCATCATCAGCTTGGACATTGTGCCCAAATCCTGCGATGGCAAAGATCGCGCCAAACAACATCACCAGCCAACTTGTTTTCAATTTTCGCATATTCCCTCACACTTTCTGCTAGTCTGACCCTCTTGTGGTTCTCCCCAGGGTCATGAAGCAAACGATGTTAATGTTTAGTTAGTGCCGTCATCAGGAGTTTTGGTAGCGTCTGGTGTTTCAGAGCCAGTTCGGGTTACAGGTGCAGCGGCATCCAAATCAGCAGCTGGACCAGCTTCCAAAGTCCACGCGATATCAGCGGTGTATTGACCAACAGGTGCGCCTTGTGGTGCAGTCAGCGTAACACCACCGACGTTCCATTGTTGTTGGAAGATACCTTTGTCCTTAGTAGCACCGACGATCTTTGTCGAAGTGTTGGCATTCAGAGTCAAGCCTGCATCAATTTTGTCTGTAGTAGGCATCCAAGATTCTTTTTCACCATCGATAGTATCTTTAACGTGCTTCCCATCCTTCATGGTAATGAACGCACCTGGAATAGCGTTAGTCTTTGGATCAGCAGCTTTGCCGGCAGCATAGAAGTTACTCAGGGTTGCTGATAATGTCCAAGTGATATCTTGGTTTGAGGAAACGTTGGTCACTTGAGTAAAGATTGTGTCGTTTTTGCCAGTAGTATCACTGGATGCACCACTATCAGAGGTTGCAGGGCCGTTGGATGAAATCTTACGATCCGCTTTCGTCCCGTCAGCTAAAGTGGTTTGATCAGTGGTTGAACCATCTTTGCCATTAGAGAAGTCTTTACCTTCACTTTGTAACAGTTGGACTGTTTGAGAAGCCCCAGTGGTTTCTTGCGTCCCGAAGTTCAAGCTAGAAGGAATCGCATCAAGGGTGATTGAACCAGTTTCATTGGTGACATCAGTGGTGTTGCTTGGTGTGTAGGAAACACCTGGATCTGATGGGTGCTTAACTTGACTGCCGCCATCTTTGGTGAAAGTAACATAGGCGTGCCCAGTTTCACTAACTTTCCCATTGTTGTCTGGGTTAGGACCAGGCGCAGCGGATACAGTGTTGCCAGCAAAACTTGCGCCAAGAACTAATGCGGAGAATAAAGCAGCTGCGGTTAATTTAGTCGTGTTAGTCATGATAATTTCCTCCATTTGTGTGTATGTTGAGAAGCCCAACCCTTGTTCACCTTTCGAACAAGTTTTAAATATTTAATTTATGCTTTTAGTATATCCACAATATCGTCACAAAAATTTCATCATTTTATAAAATCCTTTTGAAGATTTGGAAAGTATAGTTTTTTGATTCAAAAAGTTCATATACAACCCGGTGATTTACGGGTTAAAAGTATACGTATTAGGCGTTTATTGGGTGGGTATCACCGTTCGTCATGCATGACAAGCAAAACCATAATTTTGAATTTATCTTTAAATAAGATGCGAATTTGTGCCTACTATTCAAAAGTGAGCCCATCTAAAAAGGAGGCTGGGTACGCCTCCTTTTTATCATGCGATCACATTTAAATGGGTTTGTTTGTCAACGATGGTGCGGATCAAACTTTCGCGGTATGGCGACAAACTTAACGCGTTCGCATACCAGGAGAAATCTGGCTGGACTTCTTGCAGTGAATCGCGACTGCCGATCACCAAATCGCAATCCGTATCGCTAACGCCGGCCACCCAAGGGACACAATTGACGAATTCGCGCAACTCGCGCAACCCTTCTGCCATCGGATCCACGGATAAGCGGACTTGCAAGCGGCGATGTTGTTGGACATTGCCTAAATACGGCACGATCAGCGGGCCGATCATCAGGATAAACCGTTCTTCAAAAGTCCGAAATACGTCAAATTCTTTGGCTTCAGGCAAAGCGGCGATTGCTTGTTTCAAAATCTGTTGAATTTCATTAGGGATGGCAAGCATCGCGCCACCCACATAATCTTGCGCTTGCGGTACTGGTCCGCCACAAATGAAGAACCCACTGATCACCCGCAACAAGTTTAAGTATAAGTCGTCATCGATATCGCCACATTCTGCGCGATACACATTGGCAACCAAGCTGTTCATCACCACTGAAGTTTGATCATCAAACATCAGATCCATTTCAACCGCTGCAGATTCTGGACGTCTCGTGCGGACATCAAAGCGCGATTGACTGATTTGGAAAAAGTTAAACGCCGCAACATCAAGAGAGGTGAACGGTGGTCGAATGCAACCATGGCGCAAATTGTGGCGATTGACCTTGCCATCCAGCAGTTGCAAGCTGACAGTCTGCTTGATCCGGGCTTGTTTGCCGACGCGCAAATGTCCAATGGCCAAAAAGTACAATTGTTGCAAATGAGTCAATGGCCGATCCGGAACAATGGTGATCGCTTCAAATTCTTCTTCCAATTGTTTGCGGTCAACTGAGGCAAACGGCCAAGTCGTGCCACGGTATGCCCACCAATACATGGTGAACAGAAAATAGCGAATGTTGATCTCATTGCCATCAAAGGCAAACTTAGCAAGTTTGAATTTCAAGCCGTATTGTTTCAACAAGGCATTCAATGGCTTGAGTTTGCGCGAAATCGTCGAGCGACTGACGAATTCTTGATCACAGAACTGGCTAGCACTAGGACTTGGCGATTTGATCACGTAATCGACTAAGCGATAAACCAGTGAGTTTTGCACCAAGTTGGCGCGATAGGCGTCCAGACTTAGTGGCAAATCCACACCAGCTAACATCGCCGTGCGGACATTTTCGCGCGGTTCACCTGATAAGTCGACCAAATCATCCAATAATTCTTGAAAGATGTTATAAGTCGGTTGATATTTGCTATTCATCATCACCGCCAAGTCAGTGATAGTCACATCTTTGACGTAAGGACGGGATAACACCACATAGAGCTGGTACTTCAACCAATCGGCTCGCTCTAAGAATAATTCACCATAATCGATCAAAGTCCCATCCCCTTTCATTACTCAACATCCGTAAACACAAAAGTTGCCATTTTATCTGTGGTAGCCGCTTGCCGCAGTTGTGGATCAAACAATTCGGTAATCTGCGCATCTGCTTGTTGCCAATCTTTGACTTGCACCTCACCGAATTTCGGCAATGGCTTGGCCGCGCGCAATTCGCAATGCGCACACCCTTGCAAAAAGGCCGCTAAGGTTTGACTATGTTTCATCGGCCAACCATCTAACAACTCAGCGACTAAAACTGGCGATTGCGTATCATCACTCGCCCCGTTGGCCAAAAAGTCATACATCACTTGCGCTGGCATGACCAAGTTAACTAGGTTACCGCGTGGCATTGGCGTGTCTCCACTTAATTGCGCCATGACCCCAGCATCAATGTCTTGTGCTGGCACTTGCAGTAAATACAAAGGCACCAACTTTTCAACATCAACTGCTGCCAAGAATGCTTGCACGTCGCTTGCTGTCAGTGGCAAGGTCAACTCGCGGTCGCGAAATTGTAAAGCGCGAATGGCGAGATCTTTCACCCGATCGTGCCGGCGCAATTGCCAGTAAAATCGATCCGGTTGATCTGCTTCGCCAAAGCGGACGATCACACTGTGCGAGTTTTTCGGCATAATGGCTTGAATCGCTTCTGGGGTCAGCCAAATTGATTTTGATTTCGCCCAGAAACGCCACCACCGGCGCATCAGTGCTTGCGGGCGGCAACGACGGCCAAGACCCGCTGTAAACTCCGAGAATCAGGCGCCGCGTCGAGTTGGCGTTCTACTTCTGGGGTCAAAAACCGTTCTTCTGCTTCCCGACGCGCCGCAACGACATCGCTGTAATTGACGAACATTTGATTTAGCACATAATGACCACGCAACATCAAACGCGCGACCCAATGCGCTGAAGTCTTATCAAAGGATACGCCAGGCACACCAGAACGATTGTTGCGCCGTGGGATCAAAGAGGCTTGCAAGTTGACACCATCATGAATGCCAAATCCTGCCCGGGAGCCAATATGAGCGACAAAGGCCGGATTTTTATGCGCGTTGACCACGCTGACTTCACGCCGCCAACAGCCACAAGAGCTGGTACTGCCATGCCGCAAGCGGTAGCCGTCAGTCACCACAGTATTGCCACAATCGCAGGCACATTCCCACAAAGCATTGCCATTATGATTGTCTCGCCCGGCATAAGCGGTGACCACTAACCGGCCAAAACGTTGTCCCACCATATCAATTCGTTTTGTCATACCCATTCTCCTTACAGCGGCTGCGCGCCCCCACCCGCAGTTTCCGCACGTTTTATTAATAAAAATATAAGCTACGTGAATGTTATATGGCGTTCAGCTTTTATAAGAATCCTTATACAGATTTGGATTGGTACTCAATTTAAGGAACCAATTCGGATTTGTAGGACCCCAAGCATCGCAAAAGACTAGGCTTTTATGCAGGTGCGGTTCAGCCAACCCCACAATTGTTCACTGATAAGCGACACCTGTTTCCGCGTCACGACCCCAGCTTTTGAAATACTTTGAATCTGAATATTAATTCGGATAAGTTGTCAGTTGTTCGGAAATATTCCCGCGTTTTACAATCAAGTTAGCCACTATCGTTAGCACTCAGACAAAA
>NZ_AZEU01000107.1 GCF_001435035.1 Lacticaseibacillus manihotivorans DSM 13343 = JCM 12514 | reverse complement strand
TGTGAATCGTGGGATTGCGCTGCTTTTTTGAAATTCTATGAATAATCCAGGATAAAAAAGGTGTCGCTCATCACGGCATCTTTTTATTATGCAGTCTGTTTGTTAAAGTTAAAGCTACCGATCAGTACCAATATGGAAATCATCAACATACCGACATAAACTGCACGCGTACCGCTAGTGATCGTAGTTGTTGCAGCTAACACGGCACTGACTGATGCTGTCCCCAGTGAACCGGCGTATTGTTGCATGGTATTGAACGCGGCGTTGCCATCAGGTGTCAGCTTGTTCGGTAGGTTTTGTAAACCGTAAGTCAACGCATTATTGAAAATAAACGAGAAGCCGATCATGTAAAGCAGATAACCACCAACAATCAAACCAGTCGATAGTGCTTGAGAGAAAATCAGCAATAAGCCATTGGCAGTCAGTAAAAACAGGCTCCCACAAAGCGCGACGCGGCGGATCCCGAAACGGTCGAGCCAATGTCCGGTGAACGGTGAAAGGATCGCCGATGCGAAACTCCCAACCAATAAACTGGCACCAGCTGAAAAACTGCCTAAGTGATTCACTAATTGCGCATAATTTGGCAATAAGAAGGTTTGACCTAATTGCATAAACTGGACAGAAAAGTACAAGCCAAGCGCTAAGTTGAATTGCCGAGAATGAAAGATAGTTAAAGCAATCAATGGATGCGTCTGCTTTGAGGCAACTTTGACATAACCAATCAGGCCTAAAAGTCCTAACAGAAGTGGCGTCCAAGTACTTAAACTGTTCAACCCACTGGCGCCAAGTTGATTGAAACCGACAATAATGCCAATTAAACCTAACAGTAGTAAAGCAAACTGGCCAACAGGAAAGACCATTTTTTGTTGGGGGAACACTTGGGGCATGTTCACAATGGCGATCACGCCAGCAATTAAAGCAACGGGCATAATCAAGCAGAAACTTAACCGCCAGCTCGCGACTTGAGTGACAAATCCGCCATAACTTGGGCCAAGAGACGGTGCTAATGCAATTAACATGCCAGCAATACCGACATAGCGGCCTTGTTGAGCACGGGGAACTTTAACCATAATGAGCGCGAAGACTAAAGGCATGATCAATCCGGTGGCTAAGCCTTGAACTATCCGGCCGATCAAAAGCATCGCTAAGTTGATGCTGACAGCACAAATGGCGCCACCGAGCACAAACAAGCCTAAAGCGCACACCACTAACTGTCGTGTTTGCATACGGCTTTCAATAAAACCGGTGATCATCATCGTCGCGGCTACCGCCAGTAAATAACCGGTGGTGACCCATTGGACGGCATTTAAAGTCGTGTGGAATTGTGCGACCAATGTTGGAAACGTCACATTCATTGCCGTTTCCAACAAGACGCCACAAAAAGCCAAAACTGCCGTGGCAAAAATAGCGAAGTTCGTGTGTTTTTGTTCAATCAAAAAATCATCCTCCATACCAAGTAGCGCGCCAAAACTGGCGGCTTTTCCTTGGAAGCAAAGATGATCTCGGGATATACAAGCCAAGCTACATATTACGATTAGGATAGCTGGCGAGAATTTTTTTGTCAAACTACAATTGGCCAAACTCAGTGTGATGATTCTTGAAGAAACGCAAGAACGCGGCCTTTTCATTGTTCATGCGCGTTGCCGAGTCGTAGCAGAGACTAACGGTAGTGGTAATGACTTCGGCCAGTGGAATTTGGACGATTTGGTCATCAGTGGCGATTTGTTGCATCAGTAGTGAACAACCGAGACCTTGTGATACTAAACTCATAATGTTATCGATATGGCCATCAGTATAAGTGATATTCGGCGTGAAGCCAGCTTGTTCACAATTTTTGACGACCAGATTATAAGGTCGTGAATTTTCCGGTTCGAGTAAAAAATTTTCATTTGCTAAATCACGCAGATGGATCTGTTTAGCCGAAGCAAGGCGATGTTTCGGGGGTAAAACTGCGACTAGGTGATCTTTGAAATAAGGGAGTTGCTTGAGGATATAGTCATTGCCTGGTGCCTTGATAAAAGCGACATCACATTGATGATCATGTAACATCCGCTCAAGCTTTCCAGAAGTTGCCGTTTTAATGCGAAAATGGATCCCAGTTTCGCTCATGAATTTTGCCAGTAGCGCAGTGATGTGATATTCGTTCATTGAAGGAATCGCACCGATCGTGATGCCTTGAGCGCCGGAAGTGACTGACTGTAACTCTTGGTCACAAGCGGATTCAAGCGCTTTAATCTGTTTGGCGTAGTTGAAATAGAGCTGTCCATAATAATTGAGCTCAACATTACGCGTATTACGCGTGAACAATTTGCATCCAGCAGTATGTTCGATAACTTGGATACGCTTGGATAATGAAGACTGTGAAATAAACAGCTTATCTGCAGCTTCGGTGAAGCTTTTGCTATCGACTAAAGTTAAAAAAGTGTCGAGATACTTCAGTTCCATGAGGCGCTCCTTTGATTAATCGCTTTTTGGAATAAGTGTAGGACCAAGACGAATTGCAAGTCAAGCGGTGCACGATCGATAATGAGGATGTTGAAAGGAAGCCTGGATTATTCATAGAATTTCAAAAAAGCAGCGCAATCCCACGATTCACAC
>NZ_AZEU01000106.1 GCF_001435035.1 Lacticaseibacillus manihotivorans DSM 13343 = JCM 12514 | reverse complement strand
AGTTCGCCTCACGGTGTCGTGCCACGGAGTGGCTAACTTGTTCTTGCAATTTGCGGTCTGAATAGAATTTCTCAATAGTATTATTATTATCTCGGACTATAGCTCCCGCCGACGCCTTCTTTGCTTTCAGATTATGTGCGTCTGAGTCATCAATTTCACTAATGACCTGTTTTAACTCATTTTGCTTTGTTTGAATCTCCGCTTCTTTCTTCTGAATCGCTAGTTCATTCTCGCCGGCATTGACCGCAAGTGAAAATGCGTTCAGCTTTTTATTTTCACCCAGGACGGTATCAAAACCTGCAAATACTCGAACGTCGAGATTTGGAGAACATTGATCTTTTAATAGCATGCTAAAAGTGGACTTTCCCGAGCCATTTCGAGCAAAAATAAAATTTTTATGTTTCAGTGAAACCTGCTTATCTTTGAAAAGTTGAATACCATCTGTAAATTTTTGTTTAGTTAAGTCAATATTTAGTTCATCCAATATAATCTCCCCCAGAAAATGTCCCAACTTTTCAACTCACATTTGGCTCATATTCACCCCAATTAGTTTGAATACGGTCCCATGAACCGATCACCATTCATATGAATCATATGATCAGGAAAATCAGCAATCCAAATTTCAGTTTCCCATGCAATATTCCCAACGAACTTCTTATAAACAGACCAATCTTGAAAGGCTGTGACAAAGACTAAACCAGCTTTCCCGGTGTATTCCGCTTTGATCCGTGAAACCCGATCCACTGACATTGGTCCAACAGATGACACTGCTTCAATAAGAAATAGCCAATTACGTTTCTCATCAAACAAAACAACATCTGGAATGACATCATGCATCGTCATCGGGAACCCCAAGCTTTCCAGAGCTGATTCTTCGAACTTAAGATCTTTCTCGGCGGTATCTCCGACGTAGAGCAACCTAGCGCCGCCTGCAAATCTGGGTGCGAACTGTTCTAAAATCTCCTTGTGTAGCTGATTATGCTTCCCCGGTGTTAATTCAAACTCAAAATCAGAATATTTAACTGGAATCATAGCTTTCTTACGCTTATCAGCTTGAAGACTCATACGTGAGAGATGTGTTGCCTTGAACCGTGCCAAACTTTCTGCGTAACTCTCATCATCAAAGTGACGGACTAATTCAAAAAAGTCATCAGACAAAAACCAGCGATAATTCTTTGAGTTTGTCGCAATTCCTTCGGATACGTTATCCCTTGCAAGGCCAACGGTGGCCATCTTCTTCGGGCCTTGCTTCCGCAAAGACTCACGAGTATTCTCTTTCAGATTTGTGTGATACTCATCATTTAGGAATACGAGTCCTTCGTGAATCTGAACACCGTAATTTGTCGCCTGTGACCAGCTCATATCCTCTGTAACCTTCGTGGCTGCGAGGATAAAACGCGCCGCCATGCTCTTTTCACTAATTGACTTTGCAAAACCGACATCTTTAAGCATCTGGCAAGCATCACCTAATTTACCCATTAAGCTTCTCCTCCAAAGTTCACCAACATTATTTGATCAATCTTTTCCTGTGTCATTTGTGTGAGTTCAGAAACTTGATACTTCTCCCCAAGATTCGCTAGACTATGTGCATCTGGAAATTTCATCGAATTGATCTCTGTTGAGTTAACTTGCGTATTTCCACTCAACAGCCGGTAATATTCGTCGAAAATCGTCGACGACATAACCAGGAATGCACCCTTTAACAAATCACTGGAACTTGCAACCACGAAGTTGAGCTTATTATCCGTACTGATTTGTTTTTCTTGCGAGAATCGCTCTGCATTGTAATACGCCGTTTGAATCCGGCGAGATTCTTCCTTAGTAGAGAAACGCTTAACGAAAATATAATCCACGTTGTCTTGGAGAAACCCAGCTCGCTTCTTTGACAGATACTGTCCGCTTTCTCGCTTTAGTCTAATCTCATGACCGTCAAAATCGTCGGCATAAAAGATGGGCACATTGTTATCAGAAGGTTCATCCTCGACTAAGTCTCGGTTCCGAAAACAAACTGTCAGTCCGGTTTTCATTTTCAACCCTGAGTCCAAAAATGTGCTTGGTAAAGCAACAGCCCATTTTGCAAGTGCTAACTGAGTCGCATTGGTAATTAAGTAAACTCGCTGCTCCTCACCAACAACAACCAAATCACGAGGAACCACAATCGATTGACTTTGTTCAAGAGTAGTAATATCGTCGTGTGACCAAATTTTTACTGAATCGACTCGCTTCTTTTGGAAGACCACAATTACCAATTCTTGAAGAACTTTGGTGCTCCCAAACACATTGTTTCGATTATCGAACGCATGTAGTTCGACGACACTGCCCTGTGAAAACATAAAGGCACGAAGACGTTCAAAGTATGCGCCACTCATCCATGATCGTGGCACAATAAATACTGATGTAGCATTTGGACGCAACTCAATCGCAGCCTTAGCCCAGAAAAATCCATATAAGTTAGGCGCACCATGTACCACAAAGCTCATTGCATCAGCTTCTAAACTATCTTTCGAGAGTTTCTTGTATGGAGGATTCGCAATCACGAGATCATAGTTAGACTCAAACGAAAATGCGCTGTCCTGTAAAAGTCCATCTTCTTCGAGGATATAGTTTCGTTCGCGAATCTCGTATGAGAAATTGAGTCCTGAATCAGCCGACCATGACATAGCAAGCGAAAGATTTGATTTTAATACACGGAGCGCTATTGGTTCGTTCTCATAGGCTACTAGTTCAATTTTACAACTCGGATACATCGAAAATAGTTTCTCAACTACAGCTAGGCCCAGAACACCTGTACCAGCACCTGGATCCAAAAGCTTAATAGTTTGGTTGTTCAGTATATTGGCATCGTCAATCAAACGCTCGGCCATATATTCCGCAACAGGCATGGGCGTCGTAAATTGTCCAATTTTTTTCTGCTCTTCTCGACTTAAATGCTGAAAGAACACTTCGGTAGATTCTGAAATTTTGAGTTTCAGACTTTCAATATCAATTCTCATTCTCAACATGGAACGACCTCATTTCAAAATCTCTCACTAAACCTCAAAAGATAGGTTACTTACCTAAGTTTACCAGCGATTTCCCAGAAAAGCATGAACCACTCTCTTAACGATTATATCATAACCTCAACGCCAGAGAACGTTTGTTCGTTAACGATTAACAACAAAGCCAGCCCAGATTTCTCCGGACTGGCTCTTCTTTTTGGCAGGATTTCGGCAGGGAACCACTTCAATTCTACCTATTTCAACTCGTTTCACCCAATCGGAAACGCCGTTAAATCAGGCTTTTCATCTCAAGTGTCACCTGCTCTTTATTCCCACTCAATCGTTGCCGGCGGCTTACTGGTAATATCATACACAACGCGGTTGACGTGCCCGACCTCGTTAACAATCCGCGCAGAAATTTTCTACAGGATGTCCCAGTCGATGCGGGCATATCCGACCGGCAACTTTCACGCAGACGCTTCGGAACCCGGGCAGGACGGTGAATTACTACCGGGACTCCACTTATCTGTGTAGTAACACATGGCGTGTCAGCTTACCAAGCCTGCACTCGTATCCAAAATGCCGCTCCCGCTCGTCTTTAATAGTGAAGTGCTTCTTCTAGTAGCTAGTGGCTGGTGAATAATTTGTCCAAGTTATCTGTAACAGCTCCTTAACCCGTTA
>NZ_AZEU01000105.1 GCF_001435035.1 Lacticaseibacillus manihotivorans DSM 13343 = JCM 12514 | reverse complement strand
GCCTTTTCATTGCCTTTTGGGCAAGGGCGCAGCGCTTGCGTGATTATAACTATGACTCAAAACTTAACCATTATCGCGATTTTAATTGTTGCTGCCATTGTTCTCGCTGTGATTGCTTATCTGCATCGTAAAGGCACCAGTTTTACCAAATTAGTGTTTGGCTCCTTAGTCGTCGGCGTTGTTTTTGGCATCGGGATCCAATTGATCTGGGGCAATACGTCTAATATCACCACGCAAACCATCAACTGGTTGAGCATTATCGGCTCAGGTTACGTCGCCTTGCTGCAAACCTTGATCACCCCATTAGTCGCTGTGTCCTTGATCGGCGCCTTCACGCGCTTGACGGATGTGGCCAACTTGCGCAAAATCGGGGTTACGGTGCTGGCAACGCTTTTGATCACCACGGCCATTGCTGCTTTGCTTGGCGTCTTATCCGTATTTGCTTTCCACTTACAAGGTGCACACTTTGTGGCTGGCACCAGTGCTGACGCCGCCAACTTGGCAGCCATCAAGGAACACCAATCCGCATTAAAAGGCGTCACCTTACCACAGCAGATCATCAGCTTCTTCCCAACAAACATTTTTGCAGATTTAGCTGGGACACGGGCAACCTCAACGATTGCGGTGGTGATTTTCTCTGCCGTCACTGGGATCGCTTATCTGGGCTTGCGCAAAACCGAACCTGAAATTGCCGCGCAAGTCGCCAAAGGCATCAATGTGTTAGATCGTTTGGTGCACGGCATCATCAAATTAGTCTTAGCGCTCACGCCTTATGGGATCTTCGCTTTGATCACCAAAGCTGCCGCTACTGATTCCATCGCCTCGATCGCGCAACTTGGGGTCTTTATCATCGCCGCTTATGTGGCCTTGATCGCAGTCTTGATCGTGCACACCTTGATTTTGTTGGCCAACCATATCAACCCAATTCGCTATTACAAGAAAGTTTGGCCAGCATTGATTTTTGCCTTCACGTCTCGCACCAGTGCCGGGACCTTGCCATTGAACTTGAAGATTCAAACGGAATCGCTTGGCATTAACTCTGCGATTGCGAACTTTGCTGGGAGCTTTGGGTTGACGATCGGGCAAAACGGGTGCGCCGGGGTTTATCCGGCAATGATTGCCACGATTATTGCGCCGACGGTTGGCATCAACGTCTTCACGCCCCAATTTATTTTGACCTTGGTGGCGGTGGTTACCTTAGCTTCCTTTGGTTCTGCCGGTGTCGGTGGTGGGGCAACGTTCTCTACCTTGATGGTGCTCGGCACGTTGAATTTGCCAGTAGCCATCATGGCTGTGATCATTGCCATTGATCCAATTGTCGACATGGCACGGACTGCAGTTAACGTCAATGATTCCATCTTAGCTGGTTTAATTGCGGCTAAAGCGACGGATAACCTCGATCACAAAGTTTTGGATGACGACGAGAATTTAGTTGCCAATACCTTATAAAATCAGAAAATTGCCAGTTCAACCCTTCGGACTGGCAATTTGTTCGCGCAAAAATGCCTTGAACTCGAGATTTGAGTTCAAGGCACTTTTGACGATTAGCGGAATTCAGTTAAGCTGGCGGCATCATAGCGCGTGGTTTGTAAGATGTCGGCACCTTTAGCAGGTTTGCCGATGGCCACACCCATCACTGGGACAAAGCGCGTTGGATCCAAGCCGAGCGATGGAATGATGGTCTTAAAGTCATATCCAGAAAAGGCATTGGCTTCATACCCATGCGCCCGCGCAGCTAATAACAACTGCATGCCGACCATGGCGCCATCAAGCGTCGCATCAAGCATCAAGAAATTCTGATCAGCGTGTTCATATAATGGAAGAAACGTGTTCAAAATACTGTCGAGTTTTTCTTTGGAAATCTTGCCTGCTTGATAAACTTTGTTCCAAACATCGCGGTAAACTTCGTGGCTCTTGGTGTCACCGGCGATAAAGACGATGGCTGAAGCCGAGTCGATTTGTGGATAGTTAAACTTCATGGCAGCTTTCTTCAAGTCGGCTTTGCCAGCAGGTGTGTCGATCACCACAAAATGCCAAGATTGCAAATTACATGCTGATGGGGCAGTGGTGGCCTCTTTGATCATTGCTTGCAGTTCATCGCGATCGATTTTGACTTCAGGGTCGAATTGCCGCACGGAATGCCGATTGAACATCACATCAGAAAAATCATTATTCACAATAGCCATACTGAAACCTCCTAAATATGATAGCTGGTAACTGATGGATCATAAATCCCACGATCATAACGTCCAGTGATCAGATATGGGGCAGTGGCTGCCGCATCTACTGGCGTCAAGTGCAAGGTGTTAAACATTGTGGAGGTGTTGAAGTGATACCAAGCGGCACCTAGTGGCTTCAACACTGGCAATTCACCTAAGGGATCGTCTTCGGTGGAATCTAGCGTGATCGAGAGTTTACCCGCCTCCAATTGATCAGTATAAGACTTCATTTGCGTTGCCACCAGTTCGACATTTTCGAAGTGGTTGGCGCCTTGCTCATCTTGTTTCAAATTGTAATTGAAGAAGAAGCTATTGGTTTGGACTTCCTGATTCAAAGGCAACATGGAAGCAAATTGCTCCGTGAAGGATGGCTCGTTGATTTCACCTTGATCAAATTCGACATGCAGTAATTCCTTGCCATGACGCACAACGCTGGCTTCAGCGTGATCGCCAGTGCGGCGCAGGGTGATGTCATCAGCGAGTTTCTTTGGAATGCAGGCCCCTTCACGGCCTGCGACTAAGCCAGATTCAGCACCTGGGCCGTGCAGTAACAATTCAAATGGGTAAGCGCCCATCATTTTGCCATCATAAGAAACTAAGGCATACAAGGTTTGTTCCAAATATGGGGCGCCGAAGCTTGGCTTGCCCATGTGCACCACGTAGCCCACGACGATTGGCGCCACTAATTTCAATGGGGCTGGGATCAAGCTGGCGAGTTTTTCTGGATCAGTGGCATAAGCAAAACTGATCCCAGCTTGATCGTTCATTGACGGTAGATTCAAGAAATCTTTGACGTTTGCTTCGGATACTTTAAAACTTGTCATGTTGATGTCCTCCTTACATGATCCCATCCATCACATGCACATCCGGTTTGCCATTGTTGACGATGCGGCTGACACGATCGGTAATCAATGGGTTGTATTCTGGATGCGTGAGAATATAAAAGGTATCATTTTCCAATGCTTTAAAGACGGTGTCAGCAATCGTGTCGATCGGCGTGCCATTGGTGATCACATACTTGGCAAATTGTTGGCCTTTTAAGTAAGCTTCAGATTGATAGTAAGGATCACTGGCATCAGCGTAATCGGCTGGCCGATGTTGTTCAGTGTGATACAAATCGGTTTGGACAAAGCCTGGGCACATCACATGCATTTGAATGTCGGCGCCGATACGTTGCAAGTCGTAAGCAGTCGCCTCAGTGAGCCCCACGGAAGCAAACTTCGACGCGTGATAAGCTGGCATCCCAGGGGTGTCGAGCAAGCCGGCAATGGAAGCCACGTTTAAAATGGCGCCATGCGTCTTTTGCTTGAGCATGATCGGAATGATTTTGCGCATGGTGTACACTTGGCTCATCGTATTGACATGCAAGATCCATTCCCAATCGCGTACCGGCAATTCCCACATGCGGCCAGGCAAGGCGATGCCGGCATCGTTGATCAATAAATCGATTTGGCCAAAACGTGCCATCGTGGCATCAATGGCGGCATTGACTTCACTTTCTTTGGTGACATCAGCCTTTTTGCTCAAGACGTCAGCGTCGCCTAACAGGGCGACGGTTTCCTTTAATGCGGGCTCATCGATATCAAACAAGGCGAGCTTCATCCCGCGCTTGGCCGCTTCGATGGCGATCACGCGCCCAAATCCATGCGCTGCTCCAGTGAGAAACATGACTTTATCTTTGAAATCCTTCATCAGTAACATCCTTTCTACCTGCGATGTAACATTCCGATTCCCGAATACACCTTTATCATAGCGCTTACATCTGCTATCGTAGAAGAGGAGAAGCTCACAGCTTCACACGCTGATGACTGTGAGTTTCCCACAGGAGGTCTTAAACAGTAATCAAATATATCAAATAATATAGAAGCTTGTGGTGAATAATTGCTTGCAGCATTCAGTGGAAGGCAAGCAAATGACTCACCTAAACATGAGATACTCGTGAAATAAGTATTGGTGAACCGTGAATGGACAATGGTGATTTTCATCTCGTCTTGGCAGCATGAATTCATTTCTCTTGTATACAATACAGTTGAGGAGGTGAAACACATGCTCATGACTCACAAGGTGCGCTGTTATCCCAACAAGACGATGCAACAGTTTATCAACAAGGCTTATCACTACCGCCGCTACTGTTATAACCAAGCCCTTGAGACTTGGAATAGCATGTATGAGGCGTCATTAGTGTTGCAAGATAAAACCTTGCGTCCAAATGAACGTAAGGTGCGCGACGAACTAGTCGCCAATAAAGCTGATTGGCAATACGCCCAATCGGCTCGTACACTACAACTGGCAGTCCATGACTTAGGTCAGGCGTGGAAGAACTTCTTCAATCCAAAGATGCCTAACCACAAAAAACCAAAGTTCAAATCACGCAAGAAAAGTCGCCTGGTTTTTAAAACTGATCGTGCAATGATTGTCGATGGCAAGCTGTGTCTGGATAAACCACAAGCATACGCAGGTGACTGGTATCCAATTCGTTTATCAGAAGCGCCGAGATGGAGCGGTCCACTTCGCCAAGCAACAGTAAATCGAGATGCAGATGGTTACTACGCCAGCCTTAGCATTGAAGTCGATGAATCGCATCCATTGCCTAGTAATCATCGCGTCTGTGGTGTCGATGCCAATATCGGTAAATTCGTTTATAACGACGACAATCAGACTAAAGCTGTTCGCGTATTGACGGATCAACTCACTAATCTTTATACTCGCATCACTTTGTATCAACAGCGCCTTGCTCGCAAACGGAATGAGAATCCTAAAAATTTTCGATCGAATAACTATCGCGCAATGATAACCAAATTGCAGCACAGTTATCAGAAAGTCGCTCGGATTCAAAATGACCTGATGCAAAAGTTTACGACGCAGCTGGTCCAAGATAACGGCACAATTGCCATTGAAGATCTAGATGTACAACACATGAAGATGAATAAGCATCTAGCGAAGAACCTTCATCGCTCACAGTTTGGTTGCTTCAAACAATTGCTGAAGTATAAAGCTGAATGGTATGGTCGCGAGTTGGTCATGGTTGATCGATACTATCCAAGCACGCAACGTTGTAGTCAATGTGGTGAAGTTAAAGTTGGCGCAGAAAAGTTGACGTTAGCTGGCAATGCTTTGCATCATACGAAACATCACGAGTATCACTGTTACGCATGTGGGGCGCGCTTAGAACGCGATGTCAATGCGGTACAGAATTTAATTCAATACGCCAAGGGGTAGGCTATACCCTTAAGGTTCAAGAGTCAGTCCATGTTGCCAAGATTTATATCACGGTAAGAATACTGATGTTGACGGGACCAAATGAAACCAGAATGGACAACTATGAAAGGAAATATATAATCCTTGCTAGTGTCATTGGACATTCTTCCACGTTTTATATAGCAGGATGACATGTTACTGGAAACCTTGTTGACAAAATTAGCGATGCAGTTTACGTTAGTGCGTTGCGATCAAGTACCAGCGCAGGTAATCACCCGAGTGCAAGTCGAAGGCGAGGCTATGGCAAATATCCTGCAAGTGAAACCGTGTCGTTCACAATTGCAAATTTGTGCACAAGATCAAGTCGTGGCGACTTTGCCTGATTTGGCAAAAGATGGCACGGCTTTATTAAAGTTCTTAACTGTGTGTGGGACGTTATTGGCTCAACCTCATGAAGCAGATCCTGTGCTGCCATTAGCAATCGCGGCGACGACTGCGGATTTTCAAGTGACGTTAATGCAGGCGGCAGGGATGCTAGGCAATCCATTAGGCGTGTTGAAACTCGACGGCCAGAAATTTTTGCGGGTGACCAATGATTGCTTAAGGCCGGATAGTGAAATCGGACAATTTTTAGCCAGCCACGTGCCCGCCATCGATCCGGAACAGTTTTATCAACATTTATATCTCACCACGCCGGAACAATCGCCGACGCCATTATTGTTGACGCCTTTGAGTTATCACAATGACGCGTTAGGGTATTTGGCCATGGCGATCACCGCCACGCCTTTGATGCCGAAGCATTTGACCTTATTGCCGAAGCTTGGCCAGTTGATCGCGCATGTGGCGGTGGCGCAGCGGGTGATTGAAAAACATTTATCCGCCCGCGATCAGTTAGTCAATTTATTATTGGATTCGCCAGTAGATGCGACTTGGGCGGCGCAATTTCGTTTGCAACACGCGCAATTGCCGCATGCGGCAGTGATCGTGCAAGCCATCCCCACCATGGATCGCGATCTCGGCGAGTTGCGCGAGCGCTTGAGTTATTTAGCCGCGCCGATGTTTGATCAAGTGTTGATCACCTTGGCCCATCAGAAATGTTTGGCCTTGATTTCCGTGAGTTTGAAAGCCTATAACTCACCGCACTTCCATGCCAAGCTGGCCAAGCTCGCCGCCCAAGCGCAATGTCGCTTGATCGTGTCACATTTTTATTCGGATCCTTCGATGACCAAACCAGCGGCCGCGGTGTGCGAAAAAGCGGCGCAACTCGACAGACAACAAGCCGTGATGTTTTGCGAAGATGTCGCTTTTGAGCTGATGTTGGCCCAGGTGCAAGACGGGGATACAATTTTGCCATTTTTCATCAGTCCCGCTTTGCAAGCATTAGCGCATTATGATGACGAGATGCACAGCGAGTTGGTGAAAACCTTGCAAGCCTACTTGGCGGCCACTTGTAATCAAGTTGAAACCGCCTCAGCGTTGTTCATCCACCCCAATACTTTGCGCAATCGTCTGCAACGGATCCAAGAACTCACTGGACTGGATTTAAAAGATGCGCAAACTTGTTTTAAGCTCGCCGCCAGCTATAAAATCTCCGCTTATCTCAAAGCGCAGCAACTTTAAGCTTGGCTTAAGCGTGTGCACGTAAGCTGACAATATTTACAAGGAGGCATTTGCGCATGCGTTATGATAGTCAAAAGGTTCACGATTGGGTCCAAGAGTTGTATCAAGCTTATGGATTTGAGGCCCAAGATGCCCAAGCAGTGGCGAAGATGATCACGTACACCGATCTTCACGGCATTGCGTCTCACGGGATTCAGCGCTTGAGTATGTACGACCGCTTCATTCAAGCCGGGAAAATCGATTTGCACGCCCAACCGGAAATCGTCTTTGAAACCCATGTATCAGCCGTGGTTGATCTAGCCTGTCAGCTAAGCAAACCCAGGAATTCATTCCTGGGAAGAATTAGCGTTTAGACAGGCCATTTGTGTTCTTTAAAATTTGAATTCCGAACAAGCGTTTGCTATAATAAAGTTATCAAATTCAAGGAGACTTCATTATGGCTGAGCCCTGGGTAAAGGAAAAACGCAGCCGAACGGCGACATTTGCGTTCACTGAAAAGTTGAAAGTCACCCTCTCATCAGAACAAATTCTCCAACACCTTCATGCCTTAATAATTCAAGACCAGTTATTTAATTATTCATTGAATTATATGTACAAGACTTATGGTCGCAAGCACATCGACCGCAAGATTCCAACTGGGCGAGATCGTAATACCCTGATCAACTACATCATCAACTTATTTCTAAATGAAAAGTATCAGTTGAAGCGCTGGAGCTACAAAGCATTGTCTCTATCTTCGCACAACGCCCAACTATTTCTTCAAACACTGATCATCAACTTCAACGAGTATCAAAAGAAGTTGCGTGCCGGCTTCAAGTGGTCTGACAAGATCAAGTTTCAATTCAAACAAAACATTATCAAAGATAAACGTGGCAAGCACAGGAACCCTCAGCACAACAGTTGGTACAAGCACGGACACTTACGCTTTAATCTGAAGTCTAAGACACGTGCTGTCGAGATTCAAAAAAACACGCCGATTCAAATTCTTTCCGCCCATGTCATCAAAGTGCCAAATTTTGGTATCTTACATTTGCATAAGCGGGCAAGTGAATATGATTTCTCTGACGTTAAAGTCATCAAGTTGAAGCGTAAAGACGACGGCACTTACCAGTTTCAAATCGTGCATGTGCGGCCAAAAGCTCCGGCGAATGTTCAAGCAAAGCCGGCTATCGGCATCGATTGGAATATGACCAATAACGTCGCTTATCATGATTCCAATGACAAACAGTATCAACTTCCGGCTGAAGTGATTGCCAAAGCAGACTGGTACGAACACCAGATCAACAAGCTGAAGCGCAAGCGGAGTCTAACGCACGGGAGTACCAAGAAACTCGACAAAAAGATTCAAAAGTTTTCTGCCAAACGTGCACAGCTTTTAACTGAGGCCTATCGCCACCTCGCCATAGAAATCGTGGATCCCGTCGAAGTCGTAGTGATGGAGAAAATCGGGGCTAAGGACATGCGCAAATCGACGGGCAAAGCCAAGAATCGAAAACTTGCATTGCTAAAGCCATATGAAGCTAAGAAAGTGATTCAAAATCGAGCTTTTAAGCAAGGTGTCACAGTGGTAGAAGTTGATGCTTACAAGACCAGCCAAGTTGAATATGGCACTGAGAGCATCGACAAACATCCTTTGTCTCAACGAGAGTGGGTCAGTTCAGTTACAGGTAAGGTTGTCAATCGAGACCACAACGCCGCCCTAAACATTCTCGACTGGGGACTGCATCCAATTCATCACATCAAAGTCAAAACATTTGCTAAAGTCACTGCCACTATGGTCAGTTCAATTATTTAAGCATATCATCAATCAATTTCATCAAGGGAGAACGGAACAACTTCCTCCGACCAGTACAACAGTTAGGGATAATCTGGTCGCAAAGTAAACTAAGACCTAAAAGCGAGCGTATACCGTTGACCTGCATTCGGTGACATTTGTGGCAAAACACGGTCGTTGCAGTTAGAGTTCGGGCTACCCTAATGGCCTCGTAGGGATCACAAGTAATTCTTGTGACTCGCAGTTTACGATGTTTTCAAGAGAGATCTTGGAAACTTGGGAATTCATTCCCGAGTAGTTTATGATTTCTTGAATCAATTGCGCGCCCAACCGGCTGTCGCCGGGAAGCAAGTTTATGTGCACGGCGATAAAGAAGCGGCGGCGTATGCGGATCGCAAAGCGAATGGCTTGGTGATCGATGATAAGACTTATGCTGAATTAGTCAAGATCTCACAACGATTGCACGTCGATGTGCCAGCCTTTTAAATCAAAACGGACTGCTGAGAATTTCTCCTCGGCAGTCCGTTTTCGCGTTATTTCTTCTTGCGTAATAAGTTCATCAAGTCTTCGATATCATGCGCGGTGGTATGGGTATCGCGCAGTTTCAGATTGGGGAAACTTTTTAATAACCGGCGTTGGACGGCGTTTAATTGCGGCAGATGTGTGCGCGCCTCGGCGTCTTTGCGATAAGCTTCCAGCCAGTCACGGGACTCGTCGAGTTTCTCATGCAGTTCCAGTTTCTTGGCTTCGATCGTGTCACCGATGCGTTTGGTGGCAGCGCCGAAAGCTAAGGCATTGGCCAAGGTGAAGCCGAAGTCAAACATGGCTGCCGCTAAGCAGAAAATTGCGGCATAGATGCCGTAATGCCCGTCAAACCAATTGACGCCTCGTGCTACAAAGGGATGCACGAACTTGACAATCACCACGACCCCTAAACCCCAAAAAGCAGAAATCGGTAAAGCCACGCGTCCGTTAATATTTAGCGGCACTTTGGAATAATCCCACCAGCGGGCGTGAAATAGCATTTCCATCCCCCAGCTGGTGATGTATTCGATCACCGTGATCACGATGGCGCTGGCAAAATATAAGATCAATAAATTATTTTCAAACGGTTCAATGATTGCGAGTACCGTGACCATCGAAAACCCGTACACCGGAATGATCGGGCCGTTTAAGAAGCCGGAGTTGACCCATTTGCGTTTTTGAAAACTAACATAACCAGATTCCCACAGCCAGCCGACAAAGGCATAGGCAAAAAAGTACAGCAGCCACAAGGTAAATTCATGTTCAAACGGCATAAGTGATTCCTTTCAAGTTACTGGGATTTTTGTTTTATCATAACACGTTGACGATGCGGCTTCTAATCGTGCACTTTTAAACCGTTACCATTATAATAGAAGCAAATCGATTTGAAAGGGGGACTGCCATGAGTGGCATTTCTGATTACATCGCCCAACAACCTGATCTCGCGCAACCGCATTTGACGGCGATTTATCGTACCTTACAACTGGCTTTACCAGCAGCCGAAGAACGCATCAGCTACAGCATGCCAGCGTTTTGGGAAGGGCAGGTGTTGGTGTATTTTGGGGCCAATCGTAATTTCTTAGGGTTTTATCCGACGGCGGCGCCGATCATCGAATTTGCTGATCAGTTGAAGCCTTATCAGACTTCCAAAGGCGCGATTCAGTTTCCTTATGATCAGCCGTTGCCTGTCGACTTGATCCAAGCCATTGCGCAGTGGCGGGCTAGTCATGTTGAAAAACGCACAGCACCAAAGCGTCGGCCTAAAGTCGTGATGTCGGAGAAGATTGCCGAAAACTTGCAGACGTATCAACTGCGAGCAGCTTTTGATGCCCGTCCACAGTATCAACAAACTGACTATCTCAACTGGATCGCGCAGGCCAAGCGTGAGGCGACGCAAACCAAACGCTTAAAACAAATGCTAGCAGAGCTCAAAGCTGGGGATGTTTACATGAAACAGCCTTGGCATCCACGTCAATAAATCAAAAGTCCGCTGAGAAATTTTTCCCAGCGGACTTTTTAAATCGTTAGAACCGTTTGCCTAAAATGTCCAAACTGCGCAGTTGATCATCCATCAAGGCAACATCTGGGAGATGCGCCCAGCGTTCGAAGCCATTTTTCTTGAAGAGGCCTTGAGAAGGGGCGTTGTGAGCAAAGATGAACGCGACGAGCGTATTGAGATCCAGGCGCTTGAGTTGGGTGATGACATAGGCTAAGGCTTGTTGGCCGAGGCCAAGATGTTGGAAGGCGTCGTCTAAGTAAATGCTGATTTCGGCGGTGTGGCTGTAAGCTGGACGCCCGTAAAATGATTCCAAGCCGACCCAACCTGCCAGTTTGCCGTCCACCATGATTTTCCATAACGGGCGATGGTCCAAATCGTATTCAGCAAACCATGCTTCTTTCGACGCCACCGAAACGGGCTCTAAGTCAGCAGTGGCTAAGCGACTGGGAATCGCTTGGTTATAAATCGCCACGATCGCAGGCAGATCAACGTGCTCAGCATTCACAAATTCAACAGACATATTCAGCCTCCTCAATAATTGTTTTTATGATACCGCGGGAATGTCAACGTTGCTAGTGCTCGTGTCACCATAGTTAACATGAGTGATTTCAGCACATCCTTTATGTTGCTTCGTGGTTGCGTTTCAATTCATCTGGCACAAGCTGGCATTCAGGACTATCATAGAAGGTATCGTTTTGTTTTCAGAAAGAGGAAGCCTTTGTCGAAGAAAAATATTTGGTTAGTCACGTTTGCGCTACTGCTTTCCAACGCCATGAGTGGCTTGGATAATACCATTGTTAACACTGCACTGCCAGCGATCATCGCAGATCTTCATGGCTTGGAGCTGATGGGTTGGATCGTGGCGATATTCTTATTAGGAACCGCGGTTTCCACGCCGTTGTGGAGTAAACTCGGCGAGCGACTCGGTAATCGTCGCGCTTATCAATTGGCGGCGTTGATGTTTGTGCTCGGGAGCTTTTTGCAAGGCATGGCGCCTTCAATGGTGATGTTGATCATTTCGCGAGCAATCGCTGGGATCGGCAATGGGGGCATGGTGTCCTTGCCTTACATTATTTATGCGCAACTGTATAAAAATCCGCGCAAGCGCATGCAAGTCTTAGGCTTGGTGTCAGCCAGTTATTCCACCGCCACGATCATCGGCCCGTTAGTCGGTGGGGCGATTGTGGATGCGTGGTCATGGCATTGGGTGTTTTATTTGAATGTTCCGATCGGCTTGATCTCTGCGATTTTGGTGCAATTGTTCTTCAAAGAAGAAAAAAAGGCGCCGCGCAATGTGCCGGTGGATTATCAAGGCGCGGCGTTGTTGACCGTCGGCTTGATCAGTTTACTTTCCGCCATTGAAATGATCGGTGCCACCAGCGCTTGGGTGTTACTTTTGTTAGCTGGCATTGCGGTTGTATTGCTTGGTGCCATGGTGGTGGTCGAACGTCGCGCTAAAGATCCAATTATTCCAGGGCGTTTGTTTGAAGACCCAGAACTCGTGATCGATTTTGTGTTGTTTACGTTGATTTGGGGTGCATTTATGGGCTTTATCGTTTACGCCCCGATGTGGGTGCAAGCGATGCTTGGCGTATCGGCGTTGATCGGTGGCTGTACCCAAATTCCTGGCTCGTTTACCAACTTCTTAGGCTCCGGGTCTACAGCACCACTGCGGCGGCATTTGTCCCCACAACAAGTGGTGTTAGTCGGGATCTTGACGTTGATGCTGACGTTTTTGATCATGGTGTTAGTCGATCAACATGCGCCTTATTGGGCGATCATGTTAGCTGGGGTGTTTCAAGGGTACGGCAACGGGATGTGCTTTTCCGAGTTGCAAGTTAAAGTCCAAACTGATGCGCTGCCGCAAGACGTGCCAGTGGCGACGAGTTTCAGTTTTTTGATCCGGATGCTCAGCCAAACCATGACCGCCGCGGTGTATGGCATCTTGATGAATAATGCCTTGCGCGCAGGCGTGGCCAAAGCCCATGGCAAGATCACCATGGCGATGATGAACAACTTATCCAATGCCCAAAGCAACAAGTCCTTGCCGCAAGCTTTATTACCTAAAATGCGCGCCATCATGTTCAATGGCTTGCATCATATTATGTGGCTGGGTTTGATTTTAATGATCGCGGCCTTGTTCGTGAACATGTACGCTTTGCACCGCGAAAAGCAAAAACAGCTGGCAACCAGCTGAGCTGATCCTTTAAAAACCGGATGGGGATGCAAATCTCAACCAGCCAAAACCCGAAATATAATAATTTTTTTGTAGATTATTACAAACAAATTAGTTATAATAGCATTAACGACAAATGAAGACCTGCTCAAGTTCGAGAACCTTTCGAGCATACGACCCGCGCATGAGAGAGACATGCTTGGGTCGTTTTTTATTCTAATTGTCGTTATGGGGGAATTGGAGTGATCACACTGGAGGTGGATGGGATGTATACAATTTTTGCCCAACCAAAATATCCAATGGGAGCGCCTCAAGTGCGCCCCATCGGTTACGAATTGTTTATCAAAGAACGGCGCAACGGGCAGTGGGCGCAACCATTGCCATTTGAAGGGATCGGCGTGATGACGTTGAATCATTTGTTGCGCCAAACCATTACGCAGATGCCAGCGCATATCAAGATTTTGTCCTTTAACCTCGAGCAAAGCCAATTCATCGATCCGGCCTTTCCGGCAATGATCGCAAGTGTTCAAGCCAGCACTGACATTGAACTGTATACCGAATTGACGGAACGTTTAGGTGCGGGCATCACGCCTGGACAATTGTTGAATGCCGCCAAGCGCTTTGCAACTTGTGGCCTGCAAGTGTGTATCGATGATGTCGGCACTGGCCAGAATTCGCCGGCGTTGGTGATGTTGCTCAATGATTATATCAGTGAGTACAAGTTCGCCTTTCAAAATTTCCGGCCAATGCGTTCAGTTAACGAACTGTCACCCCAATTGAAATTTTGGTGTGATATGGCCAAAAAGTTCCACAAGGTGTTAGCTTGGGAAGGCGTGGAAACTAGCGTTGAGCTCGCGTTATTGGAAGCGGCTTATCCAGGTAACTTGTTGCAAGGTTATTTGTTTGGCAAACAGCATCGTATTGAATCGGTGTTATACGAACCTAAGAAAGTTTCAGGAGAATGAATCGATTTTTTCTGAAAATGATTTATCATAATCTGCCTTTGAGGTAGAAACAATAGTAAATTGCTCAGGCTCGAATTTTTCGAGTACACGACCCGCGCATGTGAAAGACATGTTCGGGTCGTTTTGCGTTTTTGAGCAAGTGAGGGGGTAGACAATGTTTCGTTTCTTTGGACAACCAAAATTTGATTTAGATCCAGACCACCCATGGTCCGTCGGCTACGAGCTATTCGTGCGCGAAAATGTGGATGGACATTGGATCTTACCCAAAGACTTTTCCCAATTAACGGATGTGATGATCGAAAAACTCTTAGATCAAATCATTCAAGTGTTGCCAGAACACACCGCGTTGATTTCATTTAACTTGGAACAAGACCAGTTCATTAAGCCCAAGTATTTGGACATGGTCAAACGGGTGGAAGCGCGCTGTGATGTGCTCTTATTTGTGGAACTGACTGAGCGTTTGTCTGCCGGGGTCACCGAGCAACAATTGATCGACGCGGCCAAACGTTACTACGACGCAGGGATCTTAGTTTGCATCGATGATGTCGGTACCGGCCAAAACACCCCAGAAATGGTGTTAAAAATGAATGAATCGATTGCCGAATACAAGTTTGCTTTACAAAACTTCCGGCCCTTTCAATCTCTAGATGACATTAAGCCAGAGTTGGAATTCTGGTATGGGTTGGCGCAACGCCATCACAAAATGTTGGCGATCGAAGGCATTGAATCCGATGCGGAGTTCGCGCGGATCAGAAACGATTATCCATGTGATGTTGTGCAAGGTTATCTGCTAGGCAAACCGGCGCTATTAGCAGGTCAATAAAATTCAAAGGCCACGACTTGGGGTAGTGGCCTTTTCTTGTGCCCAGAGTGTTTCAACACGCACTTAGCACCGAGAGTAGCTAGTCGCAGGTGCGTTGTTTTGAAACACTCGACGATGCCCGATGATATGAAAAGCAATCTTGTCGAAACATTTTAGTTTGCTCACTTTAAATACTTGACAATTGTTTATGAAGGCGTTATCATAATCTGCGTATACTAGGAGGAAGGGGTGGCTTAGCGCACGTCACCTGCATTACTTCGCAACGGGGGGCAGTTCCCCGCAAACCCGAGTGAGATCGATCCACATGACCAGATCCTTGGCCGTGGGTCTCAGCATCAGTCGTGCCGGCACATAAGGGTCCCCTTTCGGACTCATACCAGGTGTGAATGGACGATTTGCCTTGTGGTAACACAAGTTGCAAGTGACGCCTGTGGACAAAAGATCATGCATGATCGAGTCGTCCCGAAAGCGACCAAAGCCTAAGAAGTGGCGGTGGCGCAGACACGCGCTTGAATGTTTTGCACTGCATGAACGTAATTGAATTGGCGTCAAAGCCTGAAATCCACGAAAAGCAATTTGGTTTCGTGGGTTTTGTGTGTCCGAATGTGTCGGGATATGGTTGCGGAACTTTTTTAGCAATCTGGCTAATAAAGTGCTAATTTAATTGCGCCGAAATTCAAAAATAGGACTATAATGAACTTGTAAGCAAAAAGCACCGCACCTGGTGCAAATCAAAATGTGGAGGAAATTGAATCATGGCTGATGTAGAAAAGACCTTAGTTTTGGACGAACCAATGAACGCGGTATTTGACTGGAGCTCTGATGAAACGCCTGTCCGCGACGCTTTGTGGAACCACTATATGGAAGCTAATGCCCATGACACCATCAAGACTGAAGAACAAATGAAGCCTTTGTTGGATGCCTCAGACGAAGACGTCAAGGCTTTGGCTGAAAAGGAACTGAAGAAGTAGTTTCACCTTTTTAACTGCGAGTTTTAGGGATGCCTGTCGTTTTTCCTGCGCTTAAAAAAAGCCGTTGACAAAAAATTCCCGATACTCTACCATTGACTTATCAATTAAATCGCTATTAGGCTGTGATGTCGTCGGGCACACAGTTTAGGCATCCACCACACGATCGTAGGCACAGCGCAAGCTGGAAGATCGTGGGGTGGGTGCCTTTTGTTATGATACGGCCTAAGCAAGAAAGTAGGGTAAAAATGTTATCAGTATACTTACGGGGCATGTTGATCTCCATTGCGTTGGTGAGCTCCATCGGCATGCAAAATCTTTTTGTCTTTAACTCGGCAATGGCCAATCGCTTGCGGCGCGCCTTTTTAATTGCCAGTTTCGTGTGGCTGACAGACACCGCGCTGACTGTGGTGGCTTTCTTAGGCATGGGCGCGTTGATCACCCATTATACCTGGTTGAAGTTGATCATTTTATTTGTCGGCGGCGGCATTGTGTTTTGGATGGGTTATGGCATCTTTAAAGGCGCCAGTGCGACTAGCTTGGAAGGGGCGGTGAAACCATTACCTCTAAAAGAAGCGTTTGTATCGGCATGGGCGGTTGCTTTTGCCAACCCACAAGCGATCATCGATACCTCAGTTTCCTTTGGGGCGATGCGCAGTACGTTGGCGCGTGGTGAAGTGTTGCCTTTCTTATTAGGCATTTTAAGCAGTACGTTCTTGTGGTTTTTTGGCGTCACGTTGATCATCGGCGTCCTAAAAAACCGCCTGCCACGGCGGTTTCTCATGTGGGTCAATTTGATTTCTGGCGCGATCGTGATGGTTTATGGCTGCACCTTAGTTTGGACGGCGATCAAACTATTACTTTAATAAGAAGTCGTGGATCCCACGGCCAACGCCATCTTCATCATTGCTGGTAGTGGTGTAAGCGGCTAAGTCGAGCACAACTTGTTGGGCGTTAGCCATCGCGATCGGCGTGCCCACACGTCGAAGCATTGGCAAGTCGTTGTGGCCATCCCCAAAGGCGGCGCAATCAGATGGCACCAAGCCAGTGTGGTCAAACAGGTATTGAATGCCATGAGATTTCTTGGCCAAGTCTGACGTGATTTCCAAATATTGATCACCTGAGCGTTGAATCGAAACACCTGGCACCTTCAAGTCCAGCAAGAATTGATTCATCGCATTCATTTCGGCTAAGTCAAAGGTGATCATCATCAACTTGAAGACTTCTAAGCCTGCAGCTGCCGCACTGTCAGTGACGACGAGCTCCGGCGCTTGTTCTGTTAAGCTTTGTTCGTATTCGATGCCGCGATCGATGCGGCTGGTGTACCATTGCTTGCGATCATAGAAGCTCAACGACACCTTTGGAAAATGCGTTTCGATCGCATCCAGTAACGTGGCCACAGAATCATGGCTCATCGGATGAGCGACCAGTGGATCGAAAGCCGCATTTGGTCGAAAGATCAAGCCGCCGTTAAAGGCGATTTGCGGGCCAGTTAAGTGAAGCATTTTAATGGCAGGCGCCATTTCGATCGGTGCGCGAGCCGAAACCAAAGTCACCGGAATGTTGGCTTGTAAAATTAAATCGGCATTGCTTTGAGCTAACAAGCCTTGTGAGTTCAAAAGCGTGCCATCCATATCTGAAAAAATCTGTCGAATTGGCATTGCATTCTCCTTAGTAAAGCGTTTACCATTAACCTTATCACAAATTGGAGGCAAATTCTTTGGAATCCCCACAACTCTTTGAGGACTTGACGACGGCGACTTTAACCGGCTGGGTTGACGCAGACGCTTATTTACAAGGCGTTGCCATCAATCACGACACGATGCCAGCCATGTTTATTCATCATCCCACGATTGAGAACTCGCGCATCGATCACACCGACTTCACCCCGATGCAAACTGAGCGCTTTGAAGCGTCAGATTGTGTGTTTAAACATTGTGATTTCGCCAATGTCGATTTAAGTGAAGCCGCGTTTTACCGCGTGGTGTTTGATCAATGTCGCTTTGTCGGCACGAATCTCACCCAAATGTATGCCGCCAATGTGCAGTTTGTGGATTGCCAAATGTCGTTGGTATGGGCGCCTGAAGCGACGTTTAAAACTGTCGACTGTTTGCGTTGTCGCTTGGATGGTGGCGAATTGTCTCGGGCGCAAACCGCGAAGCTCACGTTAACCGATTGTGCCATCGATGGCTTGGGGTTACTGGGTTTTAAGCTGAAGAATTTAGATCTTTCCAGTTGTGAATTTGAAACGTTAGAATTAGATCTTGAACGGATGCGCGGTTTGAAAGTGACCGACGCGCAAGCCAGTTTAATCGCCAAGCGCTATTTAGGGTTGCGCGTGGTATAGTGGAGGCGGAGGACTTTGCCTATGGATACGAAAACCAAAATCAAAGACGCCACCAAGCGCTTGGTGGTGGCTCAACCATTTAGTAGCATTAACGTGACGACCATCATGCAACAAGCCGGCTTGCGACGGCAAACGTTTTATGATTATTACCGCGATAAATATGATGTGCTCGGCGACATTTATTCTAGTGAAGTCGCCGCGGCGGCCCATTACTGCGGCCATTATCAATACTGGCCGCAAACGGTTGAAAGCATCGTCGCTTACTTTGGCACCAACCGCGCTTTTTATCAGCGGGTGATCCAAATCGACGAGCAAAACGCCCCAGAAATGGTGATCCAAGCGCACTTGCGTCAAATGGTCGCCGATATTTTCAAAACCATGGGCGAAGCCGAACAAGTGTTGATCGACACCAGTTATTGCAAATTCTTAAAAGATTTGCTTGGCGCGGCATTGTTATCTGGCATCAAAGAGTGGCTGTTGGCTGATCACCCAGTTTCAGTCAAACAAGAAACTGATTATTTACAAGCATACTTCCAAGATGGCATGAACGGGTTCTTGTTGCGCGCTCGAAAAATCAATACCCGAGAAATCGGTTAAAGCCAAACGGACAGTCATTCAAAGCTGTCCGTTTTATTTTGCCTGAGGTTCTCTTATACTTTGTAAGTGAAAGCGAAAGGAAGGATATCTTATGGCTAATGTTTTAATTTTAGGGGCGCATGGACAAATCGCCCAACTTGCAACCAAGCAATTACTTAATGAAACCAAGCACGATTTGAAGTTGTTCTTGCGGCGTGCCAACCGCTTGAACGTCACCGATGCCAAGCGCGAAACGGTGATCGACGGGGATGTGTTGAATGCCGCACAACTCGATGCGGCTTTAAAAGGCGTCGATGTGGTTTACGCCAACCTTGGCAATGCCCAAATTGAAAACCAAGCCAAGTCGGTGGTGGCAGCCATGGATCGCGCCGGGGTCAAACGCTTGATTTCGATCTCAACGTTAGGGATTTACGATGAAGTGCCTGGTAAATATGGCAAGTGGAACCATCAAATGCTTGACGGCGGCTACTTGGAAACTTATGCTGCCGCAGCTAAGGTGATCGAAGGCTCCGATCTTGATTACACCATCATTCGTCCAGCCTGGTTGTCCAACAAGAATGTGGTCAGCTATGAAACCACTGAAAAAGGGGAAGCCTTCAAGGGCACAGAAGTTTCCCGCAAGAGTATCGCGGACTTGGTCGTCAAGTTGATCAACGATCCATCTCAGCATATCAAAGCCTCACTTGGTGTCGACCAACCAGGGACTGATGGCGATAAGCCTTCATTTTACTAATAGACAAAAAACGACCTCAAGTTGAGGCCGTTTTTTAGTCATCATGCAAAAAGACCAGATCATCTGGCGGCAAGGTGTGCACCGTTTGGCGATACGTGGATGGCGCCATGCCGCTCCAAGTTTTGAAGTTGCGCTGGAAACTTTTGGTACTGCCAAACCCGCAACTCATTGCGATAAAGTCGATGGGCGCATCAGATTCGAGCAACAAGCGGCGGGCTTTGATCAAGCGCACCAAGCGAATGTATTGATGCACCGACATGTGAACTTGCGCTTGGAACTGCTGATTCAACGTCGTGGTGGAAACGTGCACCGCTTGCGCCAAGTCCGCACTATGCAAGTCTTCTGCAAATTGCGTGTGGATCTTTTGCATCACGGCATCCACTAAGTGACCGTTTTCCGCGACATGACTGGGGTTTCGTTGGGTGGTGAAGTTGCGGCCTAAGGTGACCAATAGTGCGTAAAAATGACTCAAGATCTCTAAGCGCCGATACTCGTCAACGCCTTGGGTGATCAAATCCCGAATCGCCAGGCCGTATTGAAAAATTTCGCGATAAGCATGATTTGGCTGATCTTGATGGCCGATTAAATGCAACTCCCAATTGGCACTGCTGGGAAGCTTTGCCGCCAAGAAATCTTCATCGATGATCAAACCAAATTCATCCCAAGCAAGCGCGGAATCGCCGCTGTTGCTATGGACCACCCGGCGATCGGTGGCCCAGACGTCGCCTGGCTGATACACATGCTCAACGCCATCAGTGGTGAAAGTCAAAGGTCCGCCGGCGACGAGAAAATTCAATTCAATGCTTGGGTGCCAGTGGCTAGGAAAATCGATCGGCTTGTGCGGATCATTTTGGTAAAACTTAAAGGGTAACGTCGGCCATTGTTCGACTTGTTCAAATGCGGCCATGTGGACACCTCCTAAATGTCGCGTGTTGGTTTCAACATTGCGCCTTGTGACTATGATCAGTTTGCTACGATTTAATCAAGGACACAAGGAGGGATGCATCATGACCATTAAATTAATTGCTTTAGATATTGACGACACGCTGTTGACGTCAGATAAAACGATTTTACCTAGTACCTTGGAAGCCATCACGAAATGTTTGGCTCGAGGCATCAAAGTCGTGTTGTGCACTGGCCGCCCACTGGCTGGGGTCAAGCCTTGGTTAGATGAACTTGGCATCGATGGCCCAGATCAATATGTGGTGACTTATAACGGCGCGATCATTCAATCCACTACTGGCGCCATTATCGCCAAAAAACTCATTGATAACGCAGGCTATCGCTGGTTGACCGCATTTGGCCAAGCCAATCACTTACCATTTAATGTGTTGGATGCCGAAAGTCGCATTTACACGGCCGATCGGGATGTGGATTTTGTGACCGTGGTACAAGCGATGGAAAACTCTGCGGGTTTATCGGTGCGCCAACCAGACGAGCTGCCCAAAGACTTTGCCATCACCAAAGGGTTGTATGTCGGCGATCAAGCCAAACTTGATGCGGCAGAACCGCTCGTGCGCGAAACTTTCGGCGTTGCCTTCAGTGTGATCCGTGCCGGCAAGAATTTCTTAGAAGTGATGCCTGCAGGCGTGGACAAAGGCAATGCGCTGAAAGCCTTAGGTGACGCCATTCGTATCAAGCCAGAAGAAATGATGGGCTTTGGCGACGAAGGCAATGATCTGCAAATGTTTGCCACAGTTGGCTTAGCAGTCGCCATGGGCAATGGGACGCCGATTGCTAAAGCCCATGCTGATTTTGTCACGGCGACTAGCGACGATGGTGGGATTGCCAAAGCGATTCACCAATTCGTACTCGACGTGAAAAAATAATTGACAGCGATTTCAACTGTGCGATGATAGTCACGATGAATTTTTTATTGGAGGTAAACAGATGACGAATCATTTTCCAAAAGGTTTTTTATGGGGCGGCGCGGTGGCTGCCAATCAATATGAAGGTGCGTGGCAAGAAGCGGGCAAAGGGGAAAGCACCTCAGATCATATGACTGGTGGCACGGTCGATACCCCGCGGCGCTTCACCAAGACTTTAATTCCAGGCGAGTATTATCCGTCGCAACTGGCATCAGATGGCTACCATCATATTGAAGAAGATATCAAGTTGATGGCGGGCATGGGCTTTAGTGTGTATCGCTTGTCGATTGCTTGGACGCGGATCTTCCCCAATGGCGACGACGCTGAGCCAAATCTTGCGGGGCTAGATTATTATCGTCATGTGTTTGAATTGTGCCACCAGTATCACATCGAACCGTTAGTGACGATCTCTCATTACGAAATGCCTTATCATTTGACCGAAGCTTATGGTGGCTGGGAGAATCGTCAAGTGATCGGCTTTTATGAAAAATATGCCAACACCTTGTTCTCCGAATACAAAGGCTTAGTGAAATACTGGCTGACGTTTAATGAAATCAATGCCGGCTTTTTCTTAGGTGGGTATGTCTCGCTGGGCTTGCCGATTGCTGACCAAGCCGCTGCTTTTGCGCCACAAACAGATGACGACAGCATTCAACATGCTTTGTTGGCACTGCACAATCAATTCGTCGCCAGTGCACGCGCTGTGCAAATCGGCCACAAGATCGATCCGGCCAATCAAATCGGTTGTATGATCGCCGGGCAAGTGAAGTATCCATTGACGCCAGATCCAAAAGACGTGTTGTTGGCGCAACGCTCCAATGAATTGATCAATTTCTACTGTGGGGATGTCCAAGTACGCGGCGCTTATCCTGCATTTGCTAAGCGTTATTGGGATGAACATGACGTCAAGCTTGAAATTTCAGATGCTGATGCAGCGGATCTCAAAGCTGGTTGCGTGGACTTTTATTCCTTCAGTTACTACAGCTCCAGCGTGGAAACTGCCGATCCTACCAAGCAACGCGTCGATCAAAACATGAGCGCTGGTGTGAAGAATCCTTATCTCAAATACAGTGATTGGGGTTGGGCCACAGATCCAGATGGCTTGCGCTGGTACCTCAATGAATTGAACTCGCGCTACCAGATTCCGCTAATGGTAGTGGAAAATGGGCTCGGGGCTTTTGACAAGTTGACTGATTCGGACAAAGTGTATGACGATTATCGTATCAGTTATTTGAGCGAACATATCGATGCCATGGCGGGTGCGATCAAAGACGGTGTCAACTTGATCGGCTACACTTCATGGGGTTGGATCGATTTGGTTTCAGCTGGGACTGGGCAAATGGCCAAGCGTTACGGTTTTGTTTATGTCGATCGCAATGATGACCAAGTTGGCGACTTCCGCCGGATCCCCAAGAAGAGTTACTACTGGTACAAGCGAGTGATCGCGACGAACGGCGAAAACACCGATCCTGAAATCGACTATTAAAGCAATGAGGCCAAGACAAAATCCAGTCTTGGTCTTTTTGCTTGGCGTCAGTCAGTGGCACTCATTTCCTTCAGTATCCCGTTGAGTTTGTGTAAACAATAGTAGAGTTCCAATTGTTGCTCATCAGATAAGTGCGTCAAACGTTGCTTGGTGCGGCTGGCTACGGTTTCCCAACGCGCTTGATTTAAATCTTGGCCAGCAGGCGTTAAGGTAATGAGGACTGAGCGGCCATCGTCGGGATTTGGGGTGCGGCTGATATAGCCGGAAGTTTGCAGGGTATTCAAAACAGCGTTGAGTTGTTGGCGCGAGGTTTGCACATGATCGCGTAACGTTTTAACCGGTAAGGGGATGCCACTGCTGCTCAGCATATCGATCACCACCAGTTGCAGGTGGGAAAGTGGCATGTTTGCCGAAAGGCTTTGGAAGTCTTGAAATACATTCGGCAAAAGCTGCAAATATTCGTGCATGATCAAAGATTTTTCCACGGTCGACCGTCCTTTGTACATGATTGTGACCTTAATATAGAAGATTTTACCGATTTTGTAAACAATATTTTACGAAGATTGTCTTTCACCCCCTAACGCATTAGACTGTGAGTACATTGAAGAACATGGAGGCACCATTTTGGGGAAAAAGTCGAAGATCTCATTAGCGGGGATGTTGATCACGCTGGGGATCGTCTATGGCGATATTGGGACCAGTCCGCTGTACGTTATGAACGCTGTGATCGGCGATGCCGGTAAAGTCGGGGCGCTGCGCCCAGATTATATTATCGGATCGGTTTCCTTGATTTTTTGGACATTGATGTTGTTGACCACCATTAAATATGTCGGCATTGCCATGCGCGCCGATAACAAAGGTGAAGGTGGGATCTTTGCGCTGTTCGCGCTAGTGCGCCACCGCGGCAAATGGTTGGCAGTGCCAGCGTTACTTGGTGGCGCGGCGTTGCTGGCAGATGGGACACTGACGCCTGCCGTGACGGTCACTTCTGCGATTGAAGGGCTTAAAGGCCAACACTTTGGTAGTTTTGTCTTTTCGAATTCGCAAAATGTGGTGATGGCAATCGTCATTGTGATCATCTTAGTGGTATTCATGATCCAAAAGTTCGGCACTGCCAGCATCGGGCGCTTGTTTGGGCCAGTGATGTTGATCTGGTTTAGTTTCTTAGGGATTGCTGGGTTGTTACATATGACCTCGCACTTGGAAATTCTCAAGGCCTTGTCGCCAGTTTATGCGATTCGCACGCTTTTCAGCCCAGACAACAAAGTTGGGATCTTCTTGCTTGGCAGTATCTTCTTGGCGACGACTGGGGCTGAAGCGTTGTATTCGGATATGGGGCATGTCGGCAAAGGTAATATTTACCGCACTTGGCCATTTGTTTACGCAATGCTCATGCTCAACTACTTCGGCCAAGGGGCATGGTTGTTGAATCACGCCCAAGATGCCGCTTATCGCAATTTGGCGACAATCAATCCGTTTTATAGCATGTTGCCAGGTGGCGTGCGGATGTTTGCCATTGTCTTGGCGACGTTTGCGGCAGTCATCGCGTCACAAGCGTTGATCACCGGCTCCTTTACCTTGGTGAATGAAGCAGTCGGCTTGAAATTTTTGCCGAAAATGTCGATCAAACACCCTAACGATACCCGCAGTCAGATCTACATCGGCTTGGTCAACTGGTTTTTGTGTGCGGTGACCTTAGGCGTGGTATTTTACTTTAAGACGTCTGAACACATGGAAGCTGCGTATGGTTTGGCCATCACGGTCACAATGTTAATGACGACGTTGTTACTGTATGAATTCTTAGCGATGCATCACAGTCGTTGGCAAGCGGCCTTAATTGCCGGGTTCTTTGGGGTGATCGAAGCGATATTCTTGTTGGCCAGTCTCACCAAGTTCCTCAAAGGTGGCTACATCACGTTGATCATCATGTTGTTGATTTTAGGCATCATGGTGGTTTGGTACTTCGGCAACAAGTTCCGCGAACATTATCAAGACGAATCCGAATATGTGACGTTGACGGATTACTTGTCTCAACTGCAAGCCTTGTCCGCGGATGAGTCGGTGCCGCTATTGACCACCAACTTAGTCTTCATGACGAAGGTTAAAGCTGGCTATCGTTTGAAGCGTACGGCGATGTATTCGATTTTGGACAAGCAGCCTAAGCGCGCCAAGGTGTATTGGTTCGTGACAGTGAATGAAACCGATACGCCTTGGGACAAGCGCTACACGGTGGACATGATGGGCACCAACAATGTGGTTTCCGTCCAATTGTACTTAGGCTTCCGCTGCTCGCAACACGTCAATGTCTACATCCGCAAGATCATCAACGACTTGTTGGATCAAAAGATCTTAGGCGACCAAACACCGACGTATTCTACCATGCGCAATCGTCGCGTCGGGGACTTCCGGTTTGTGATTATCGGCGAAAAGCCGGCAGGATTGCTGGCGGCTGACAATATTCCAAGTTGGCAAAAACGCCTGATCGGTGGCCGTCTATGGATGCAAAATGTCACCACGACCCCAGCACAATGGTATGGCTTGGAATTCTCTGAAGTGATCGAAGAAACGGTGCCGCTGTTTATTGAAAGTCCTAAGCAGCCGCATTTTGATCATGGCGATGTGTTGAACCGCAAAAAGGTAAAGTTACATGAATGATTTGGCGCAGATTTTCCAATTAGCTGAGCACGATTCGCGAGTGGTTGCCATTGGGACAGAAGGCTCACGCAACGATCCATCAGTGATCACAGATGCTTGGTCAGATCTCGATGTCACCGTGTTTGTTCGCGAAGCGTTGGGTGATGACGCGTGGTCACATTGGGTATGCGCGCTAGGCGGACCCGTGATTTGGCAACATCTGTTGAATCGCGATTTATTTGGTCCGAGTTCGGCGATTTGGGACACGTATTTGGTGCGCTATGCCGGGACTAAGCGAATCGATTGGAAATTTGCGGCTCTTCGTCAAGTAGAGTTGATATATTTTTGACACCGCACCTAGACCGAAATT
>NZ_AZEU01000104.1 GCF_001435035.1 Lacticaseibacillus manihotivorans DSM 13343 = JCM 12514 | reverse complement strand
CCCAAAGGTGAATCCCTAGACGCTGTCAGCCCACAAGCTGTCGCCGAAACTCAAGATCGGCTCAACCGCCTCCCTCGTCGCCAACTCAGATATCGGACGACCGAGGAAGTCTTCGTCGCTGAGCGCGCTCGAGCTCAGCGACGAGCTGCCAAGGTAGTCGTAGCCAGCTAACTCAACTCATCAAAGATAACAGTTCATCTCACGGTGTCGTGCCATGGGGT
>NZ_AZEU01000103.1 GCF_001435035.1 Lacticaseibacillus manihotivorans DSM 13343 = JCM 12514 | reverse complement strand
TGAGGGACATTATTCAATTCCTTTCTTACTTACTCGCAAGGTTGGGCGGACACGAAGAGAATGATGTCCTTTTTGTGTGCCCTGAATATACTTAAAAGATAAATGGTATAGAAAAAGGAGCCAACAGAGAAGATGTCTATCAACTCCAAAAATTGTAGCGCCCTTTATCCCAGACGTTTCTATTTGAGGAACCCCTGTACGGGTTTGCTGACAAACATTTTGTTACACAACTGAATCTCTCCGCCACAAATACCGCCACACCTGCCACCACTTGATTTCTGGCAATGCAGCCTCTGCGGCATCACGCAATGGCGGCGTGACCGCGTCAATCATCTCAACCCGCATTTGACGCGCCATCGACAGTTTCATTTACTTCACCTCCTGCAAATGCGCCTTATCATCGTCGACCACCAGCATCACATCCGCCCGCGGCCGTTTATACGCTTCTGCTTGCGCCAGCATCGCTTCATCCATTGCTTGGGCGATCGCTTCTAAAACGATTGGCGACTGCCAGAAGTGCTCCAACGCCTGCATCAAATCATCCAGTTCTGCTTGTTGGTAACGCATCGTACCGCGAGCGATCTCAAAATCTACTCCCCATTCATCATCCATCGCTGCTCTCCCCCTTCTATATATATATTCTGCATAAAGCAGGGCGTTTGATACTTCTCTCATCAAAGTTTTAGATTTATTTGCGGATAATTTGATTCTAACAGTTTGATAACTCCTAATGTAATGCGGGCTAAATTTGTTATTGTTTCGAGCTTTGCCTACATCATGTTGTTGGAAACGGAATTGCTCGGCGGGTCTCCACCAGGGTCAAAAGTTTGGAGATTCAGAATATATAAATTTTTTGTCTATTAATTATTGCAAACGGTGCCATGTTTTCAGATGATATTCATATACATATGAATGGGAGGCATAAGACCATGACGAAAACCTTGACCCAACATCAACGCATCCGCATCTTGGAGTCCCTCACGCCAAGCCAACAAAAGCCTTACGACCAGCGCTTACAGACGCTTTTGTCTGAGGAGTTATTGGGCCAAGTCGTCCGTGGTCCGATCAACTGGTATATCAAAGGCGCTCGAGTCGATCAATATTTTGACGCTCAAGAATCTAGCCTCCCTGAAGTCAAAGGACTATTCTGCCTTTGCGGCGAGCCGATCCGGGTTCAACTTGAGTTAGTCTCACCGGACCAGCAGCGCGTGTTGATCAGCGTAGATCACTTAGTCGATCACCTGAATGTTGACCCCTTCAGCGCTCAAAATGTGCAAAGACGCCTTGATGCGATCTTTACTTTGATGGACAGCGCGTTGGTGGCCTACAATTCAAAAAAGCCTCAAGCCGATCAAAACCAACCACAAACTACAAGACTTGCGACAGTCGCCGCCGTAAAACTTGCCACCACACCAGTTGAAAAGACGCTCCCGGAACCTAAGCCACACCAGGATCTTCAGCCGGCCATGCAAAACTACGCCAATATGCGCTTCACTGTGCGCTACTCCGATAACCTCGAAAGCCCCCAGGACTACGCGGCATTGCAATGGTTCAAAGACCTGGAATCTTTTTATCTGACGTACCTCAAAGAATCTGCGTCCAAGACCTTTGACCCTGAGCTCTTGCAGGCCTATCACGGGCTAGATAAGCAGATGAGTGGCATTCGGGCGAGCTTTCTCGCGGCGCAAATCGATCAGGAAATCATTGACTCTCAGTTGACGCATTTAAAAAGTTTGTTGCAGCATCTTCCAAACGCTGTTTCGACCCAAGTTCCCAAGTTCACCAAGGTTTCTGCGCCTAAGCTCGAAAAGCCAACGCTGAAAAAGGCTGTAACGCCAGCACCTTCTGTGGCACCAAAGCCTGCGCCCAACCCAGTTTGGAAGACCTTGGGCCAAGCAATCGGTATTCATCGCAACTACCAGACTCACCAACAAGCTAACGCCTACTTAACTCGTCGGCCAACGATCCACCTTTGGGCCGCTCTTGACAAAAAGACTCCTGCAGAATACCGCGATGCGATCAAAGATCTCGAAGCGAACCTTTTTGCCCGTATTTCATTAGCGCAACAAGCACTGATCAATGCTGATCTGATCCCGGCCTGCATTTTCGTGGATCGCCAGTTGCTTAACCTTTGTCGCAAACTGGTTGCCTCGGTGCTCACGGCAACGTCCTTAGCTTGGTTTGAACATGATGTTAAGACGATCGAGTTTTTACTTCAAACCTTACCTCTTGAGCTGACCCAAACTCGAACTGGCCAAAAACCAGATGAACACAAAGTCTTGATTTCTAGACTTACCAAGATGTACTCACCCACGCCACGCTAGACTTTGAAGTCAATTCAACGATCGCACGTGCCTACTCCACCCAGCAATTCAGAATGATGAAAGTATTGGCAAAAATGGAAGCACAACCGATTCCAGTCCAATTTGCCATCAAATGCATGAGTTCAGTCGACGCGCTTTTGGCTCTCCAGTTCGACCTCAATGACCCGTGGGCCAAGACCAATGCCTATTGGTTGAAGCGCATCGCTGGGATCCAACAAGACATCGATGAACTAACCGCGTGAGCCATTTCGACCAAACAAAATACCGATAAGACCTGGGCTTTTCCAGTCTTATCGGTATTTTTGAATTGTATGACGTTGAAGGACATCCTCATCTTAACCCAAAACACGCGTGCGTGCTTACCGTTCAGCTACCATGCTTGATTGTCGAATCGCCCTGACAACGATCGTGAGGTGCTATTTCGTATCACCATTGGTTTCAATGACGTGCTGATACCAAGTAAAGGAATCTTTCTTTGAACGCTTGCCGGTGCCGTGCCCTTCATCATCGAGATCGACGTAGATGAAGCCGTAGCGCTTGGACATTTGGCCCGTTGATGCAGAAACCAGATCGATGCAGCCCCATGGCGTATAGCCCATCACTGGCACGCCGTCTGAGATCGCCCCGCGGATCGCTTCAATATGTTCGCGCAAGTAGTTGATGCGATAGTCATCATGAATCGACCCATCAGCTGCCACAACGTCTTTGGCACCAAGGCCGTTTTCGACCACGAACACCGGCTTGTTGTAGCGGTTGGCCAATTCGTTTAAGGCGATGCGCAAACCAGTTGGGTCGATCTGCCAGCCCCAGTCGCTGGATTCCAAAAACGGATTTTTGACGCCGCCGACTAAGTTCCCATTAGCCGTGCCCAAAGACTTATCGGTGACGTTAACGGCAGTGGACATGTAATACGAAAAGCCGATGTAATCAACTGGGTTAGCTGCCAACACTGCCAAGTCATCCGCTGTGACAGTCAGATCCTTGAAGCTAAAGCCATAGTGATTCATCAAGGATTCTGTGTACAGCGGGTACTTACCACGTACTTGAACGTCCCCACAGAAGTGATTCATCGCTTGGTTTTCTTTCAATGCGGCGAGTTGGTTGACTGGGTTAGCATCATAGGCGTAAGTCGTTGCATAAAGTAACATGCACCCGATCTGCAAATCTGACCGCAACTCATGGGCGATCGCGACAGCCTTAGCACCAGCGACGAACTGGTTATGCCAGGCTTGATAACGATTTTGCATCACGTTGCCACCGTTAGACGAAACCAACCCTTGGCTCATCACTGGAAAATGCAGTGCGGAGTTGATCTCATTGAAAGTCATCCAGTATTTCACACGGCTGGCATAGCGGGTCAGCACGACTTTGGCATAATTTTCGAAGAAGCCAATCAACTGGCGATTCTTCCAGCCGCCATAAGTGGTCACCAAGTTCAAGGGCAGTTCGTAATGGCTGATGGTGATCACCGGTTCAATGTGGTACTTCAGGCATTCATCGATCACTTGATCATAGAACTGCAGGCCCTTTTCGTTTGGTTCTGCATCGTCACCATTGGGGAAGATCCGCGACCATGCGATCGAAAAGCGGTAACACTTAAAGCCCATCTCCGCAAACAAAGCGATGTCTTCCTTGAAATGATGGTAGAAGTCGATGCCTTCGTGGTTGGGATAAGTGTATTTGTCTGGATCGATTTTCCAGTCAAAGTCTGGTTGATCGACAATGTTAAACCGCTCTGGGCCGCCTGGCAGCGCATCTGCGATCGACAAACCTTTGCCATCGACATCATAGGCCCCTTCGAGTTGGTTGGCGGCAGTGGCGCCGCCCCATAAGAACCCTTTGGGAAATTCTTGCATACTGATCTCCTTTACTTACAGCACATACAAAGCAACGGTGTTGTTATCAACAGTCGTGGCTTCGTTTTGGACAACATCGACGAAATCTTTGGTGTTAGTGACCACTAGGACAGTCGTGGTGTCATAGCCCGCTTGCTTGATCGCATCAAGGTCAGCTTCAAGCAATAAATCGCCTTGTTTGACCTTATCACCTTGGTTAACATGCGTCGTATAGTGCTCGCCTTTAAGTTCAACGGTATCCAACCCGACGTGGATCAAGAGTTCAACGCCGTCGTCGCTCTTTAAGCCGATGGCATGCTTAGTCGGGAACACAGTTTCGACAGTCCCGGAAAATGGTGCATAGAAGTGTGTGTCTTCAGGCAAGATCGCCGCGCCGTCACCCATCATTTTTTCAGAGAAGGTTGGGTCGTTGACACTTTCGATGTTGATCAATTCACCCTTAACTGGGGCGAAGACTTTCTTGGTGTTCTTGGCACCGGCATCGACGTTTTCCATAGTTGCAGTGACTTTAGCATCATCGGCAGTCGCAGTGGCAACTTCTGGCGCGTCATCGTCCCAGCCAAAGACCAAGGTCAAAATGAAGGTCAAAACAGTTGACGCAACGGCAACGATGATCGCGTTAATGATGTTACTTGGGATCGCGTTGTTCGCAAATTGAGGTAAAGCCAAAAATGCTGGTACGGCAAAGGCAAAGGCCTTCAGATGCACGATCCCCATGAACAAACCACACAGACCACTGGAGATCATGACCGCGTATAAAGGCTTGCGATACTTCAAGGTGACACCATATAAAGCCGGTTCAGTGACCCCAGCTAAGAACGCGGAGATCGAGGCGGCAGATGCAACTTGGCGCGTGGTCTTGTTTTTGGTCTTTAAGGCAACCGCCAAGCAAGCAGCACCTTGCGCCACGTTAGCAGCTAACATCGCGGGTAAGATCAAAGAATCTGGTGTGGCCACGCTGGCAGCCAAGAAGATCGGGGCAAAGGCCCAGTGCATCCCAGTCATAACGATCAGTGGCATGAAGGCAGCCATTAACGCCACGGCGACCCATGAAGCATACTTTTGGATGAACAAGACTAACCAGGATAAACCGTCCCCACAGTAGGTCCCAATTGGGCCGATAACGACTAAGGCCAAGACACCCATCACAAAGATCTCGACTGTTGGCTTTAAGATACTCTTCAAGTTGGCCGGGCAGATCTTATCGATAAACTGTTCGATATACTTCATCGCCCAGATCACTAACAAAATGGGGATAACCGAGCTGGAGTAAGTCGCCAAAGTGACAGGCAAGCCCATCAAGTGCACCGGCTTTGCGGCAGTCACTAAGGCGGTGAAGTTTGGATGGATCATGATCCCAGCGATGGTGACGCCTAAGATCGTGTTGACCTTGTGATACTTAGAAGCGGTGATCGCCAAAACGATCGGCAAGAAGTAAAATGGCGCATCGCCAAACGCACTGAGTAACGTGTAGTTTTGGCCTTTGGTGCTCATCCAACCTAACGTCGTCAGCAAGATCAAAACCACTTTGATCATGCCACCACCGATCAAAGCTGGGATTAATGGTGACATGCAAGCGGAAATGAAGTTGGCGAACTGATCGAATAAGTTGCCCGACTTTTGTACTGGTGCGGCGTCTGTGGCGGAATCATCTGTGGGGAATTTCCCTAACTTGATCACTTCAGCGTAGTAATCAGATACGGCGTTACCAATGATCACTTGGTATTGGCCGTTTTGATGGTTGATGCCCATCACACCTGGGATTTGCTTGACCTTGGCGTCATCGACGATCTTTTCGTCTTTGAGGCGAAAACGAAGCCGCGTGACACAATGGGTCAAGTAGTTGATGTTACTTTCGCCGCCAACTGCGGCATAGATCTGCTTGGCAGAATCTTTTGTACTCATGATATTGCTCCTTTTCAAATAAAAAGACCTAATCAGCGTCCTCAAAGACGCTCATTAGGTCATGCTCGGTTTCCCGATAACACCCTATAAGTTGCGAACTAACCGATTGATATGCACGGTCAGATATAATAGCTCTGAATTGTTGATCTCAAAATGGTACTTGGTTTGAATAAAGGCTTGGATCTTTAAGGTGCACGCGTATGGTTTGGCGTATCGCACTTGCAAGGTCTTGAGCAGATCGGCATCTTCGTCATCATCGTAGTGCTTGCCTAACAAGATGCGCTGAGCGAAGAACTTCAGATGTGTGATGAAGCGGTAGTAGTTTAATGATTGCTCATCAAATTCGGTATGGAAGTAGTCTTTGACCAGATCTTCGACTTCTTTGATGATGGTCGTCACGCCTACTGCCAAGTTTTGTTCGGCTTGATCATTGGATTCGGCGTTGATGAAATGTACCGCGATAAACGCTGCTTCGTCATCGCCGAGATCGACGTCAAAGGCTTCTTTGACGACTTCAACGGCTTTTTTGCCAACCGCGAATTCGTCAGGATAAAACCTCGCGATGTCCCACTTCAACGGGTTGGAAAGGCTGATGCCCTCATCTTTGATGCGCTTGATTGCCATATGTAAGTGGTCGGTCAAGTTGACGTAGATGATCTCGTTGAGTTGCTTGCCGAGTTTGATCTTAGCGTAGTTAATCACCCGCTCTGCCACGTCCACTTCTGGCAGCGGTACTGAGATCACCAAGTCTGTGAACTTGTTCATCGCGCTTTGATCTTTGAGAAAAAAGGTTTTTTCGACCTTGGCCATGTCGACTTCTTGGCCTTGCTTCTTGCCAAACGCGATCCCTGGGCCCATCAGCAATATCTCAACACCATCATGGTTAGTGGAGATGCAAGTATTGTTGTTTAGAACGCGTTTGATCTTCAAAGCGACTCCCCCCTCAAAAAAATAGACTCATCCACACGACGCGCGTGTAGATAAGTCATGCTCAATTACTTGATAACACCTTATCGATTACCGTATGAACGTTACGCATGCTCGCAAAACTTTGTCGCGATAACATTGTAACTGGTTTCAGTATAGGCCAGGGTGTATCCGCTGTCAAACCATTTTCGCAGAAAAGAATGCGCTTTTGTTTCAAAAAGGACACCAATCTGGGATATTCCCTCTGTCCCCATCCATAAACGCCGCCATGATCCTTATTGAAACGCAGGGGCTTCTTCCACAGGTAAGTCAGCTTACTTTACCATTCTTCGGTGTCTTCGGGATCTTCTAGGCCCTCGGTCTCAACGATCTTGGCCTCAGCCACGACCTCTGCATCTTCATCCACATCAGCTTGATCAAACACGCCTCTAACCATGTGCTGCAAAGCTTCAATATGATGCCCAACCACAAATACCGATTGCAGTTCGTCGCCCATCCTTGGTGCATGTCCTGTAATTAAGGTCACTTCGTCAACGTTAGGATTCCTGCGAAAATAAGCCCGAAGCCCTTTTTGACGGACTTGTGGTGCATCAACGCTGACCACGATCGGGTCTCCTCGAGTTGCCTCAAACGTATATTGCCAAAGCAGGTTTTGCAAGACGACCGAGTTGTTTTGGATCACCACTGAGGTCTCCCACATCTGCATTGGTTTCTCACGAGTCAACACCCCGATGACCTCAATAAAATCCAACGTTCCAGTTGAATAAAGCCCCTTAAATATCTCCATATTCTCCTCCATGCAAAAAGGGACGACCCAAAATAGTCGTCCCCCTGCACTTTTGATTTCAGTTTAACAGCAAGCTTCCCTTCTGTCACGCTGCGAGTCCAATCTAAATACATGATATCAGTCAAATGGCCGTGATCAGCAATAATCGAGTTTCTCTCACAGATTCGTGCTTCTCATTTGAATGAATTTGCGACTTAATACCACGAGATACCCCTGAATTAATAACGAAATTGCTGTGCCGATACCAATTGTTCCGCCCAAAGCGACACCAATAAGTATCATCGATCCGTCAAACCCATAACGGATAATGGGGTATGAAAACCGACTTTTGGATGTTAACTTCTTCAACAACACATCCATCGCATGGGCACCAGCACCTGATTCGATCAATAATGCATACGCTAACGAAAAAAGTAGCTGCGCCAATACCATCACGATCAATCTAACCAACCAGGTCTGATGTCCAATATTAAGCGGTGCTACGAGCCAGTTCGATATGAAAACGATCAAGCTCACGCCAATTGGATCAACGACCGTGGCCCAGCTAAAATCTTGACGGTTTACGACGTAGGCTAACAGCAATAACACGACGTTGACGACCATCACCGCGACCCATAACGGCCACGAGCGATTTCGTGACACGCCTTGTTGAAGGATGGTTAGCGGATCAGAACCAATGTTGGCTGCAACAATTAGGCTGATCCCAAGGCCAGTTAAACAAACCGAAACGAAAACGAACAAAAATGGACGTGCTCGAACCTTCATACTAACCTCCATATGTATCTAATCATTGGTTCTCGAGAGTGACCAGCGTCTCGACAAACTCTTCATACGAGTGTGCCTTGATCAACTTCGCTAAGTTTTCTGCATCGACTGCCACTTGAGAAAGGCCATCAAAAACATTTCGATAGGTGCTCTTATTATCCTTATTTACCGCCAAGAGAAAGACCAATTTGACATGCGTATGCTCAGCATTCCAAGTAATGCCTTTGGGTGCGATCACGATATATCCCTCGGTCCGAAACGCCGTCATTTCAAATGAATGGGGAATTGCGACCCGTCCAAAAGCCGTACCTGACATGATCTCTCGTTGGATCAACTGGTCTTTAAACTTTGGCCCAACGACCGATTTACCTGATAACAGCACACTTAACGCAAGTAAAATACCCCCAGCCACAACAAATGGGATCATGTACGAGACACCGGTCATCAAGTGTGTCCGGGTCTCTTTAAGTAGATCTTTCAATCCGCCCATAGCTTTTCTCCTTATGCGCCTAATTTGCTTGCAAGTTTCGACAAAATCACTGGCGACTTTTTGATCAAGTCCCCTGCTTTTACCCGTAACACAGGCTTGCCTTTGAACCGAGTCTCATTTTTGATGCCAATATCGTTGGTCAAGATCACGACATCTGCGGCTTGGATCTGTTGGGCGGTCAACTCGTCTTCAATCCCGATTTGGCCTTGCGTCTCCACAAAACAACTGGAACAAGTTTCGGACTCATCGGCTGCGACTTTAAGACTTTCGGCGGCCATATAAGTATGGGCAACGCCTGATGGACATGCGGTAACTGCAACAACTTTCATATCTAGACCTCCAATGTTTGGTTGATTGTTGAGCCAATCAATTCAATGACTTGTTCTGGGGTAGTTGCGGCTTTGATCTGCGCGCGAAAATCTGCGTGAATCAGCTTCCGCGACAATGCTGCAAGTAGCTTCAGATGCGCATCACCTTGGCTTGCGGATGGGACTGCCAGCTGGAAGACTGTATCGACTGGGGCATCATCCATCGCCTGCCAATCGATTGGTTTTGCGAGCTTGGCGATGGCCACTGATACGGTGTTTACAGCATCGGTTTTGCCATGCGGGATCGCAATGCCAAAACCGATACCAGTCGTAGCCAGTGCCTCTCGTTCTTGAACATTTTGTAGATAAGCTTCGCGGTCATTCAAGCGCCCGTCTTGTTCCAACAACGTTGCCAAATGGGCGAACACCGACGCCTTATCTTCTGCATCAACTGCCAGATCTATAATTGCTGGGGTTATTACTTCACTCAAGTTCATCGACCTCCTTGAATCAAATTAACAACTCAAGGATAGCGGCTCAAAAACGTTACCGACAAGTACTAGCGTCAAAGAATGTAACCGCTTTATTGCGAAAGTGTTGGTCTAGAGCGATTTTCCACACAAAGTTTATTAATGAAACATTGAGCAAATGCACACCTGTGCCATTCTGAAAAATCTGTGGTAATTTGCGAATGACAGTTAAGAGATAGTCTGTAATGACCGCAAATGTTTTGGCGACAAAAAGAGGACAGCCACACGGGGCGTCCTCTTTTCGCAATTTTTGTGATGTGTTCACATTCTGTTCATAGAGAGAAACTCATATTGTTGCCGAGCTCTGGTCTCAAAATCTCAATGCGCGAACAATAGACTCTAGTGATTCTACCCCAGCAAGGTCCGTCCCGCATGTAATTGAACGGGGAGTTCGTAGTTCATTTCGATCTTGTCGTCTGACTTTTCGATCTGCTTGATCAAAAGGTCGACCATTAAGGCGCACATCGAATTGATTGGCTGCGTGACCGTCGCTAACTCTGGGAAGTAGTTTTGGATCATCTGACTGCCATCGTAGCCAACTACGCGTAAATCGTCGGGTACCGCGATTTTTAACTGCTTGGCGACTTCGAGCACCATCAGCGCCGTGAGGTCATCTGAACAAAAGATCCCATCTGGACGCGCATTTTTTAGGGTCGTTTTGATCTGCGCCCACTTAAGGTCCGCATCCATCCTAAACGGCAAGGCCAAGACGTGCTCTGCCAGCCCACTTTCTTGCATCACTTCACTGTAGCCACTAAGGCGCTTGTTAGTCGGGCTTTGGGGCCGATTCGCCCCAGAAAACATCCAGATATTCTTGGCGCCTGCGCGAACCAGCCCTTGCGTCGCGACTTGGCCGCCGGTGAAGTTATCAGAACTGACGATTGGGATACCGTCCGCGATAAACCGGTCGAAGGATACCAAGGGTGCAGATATGCGTTGGTACTCCTCAATCGTCATGTTATGTGTCCCAGAAATGATCCCATCGACTTGATTGGCCATCAACATCCGGACATACTCACGTTCCTTGTCGGCATTATTGACGGAGTTGCACAAGATCACGCGGTAGCCGCGCTCAAATAGCTTGTTTTCCAAGGTCTGGACAATGTCCCCATAAAAAGGATTGGCCACGCCAGGGAAAATGATCCCAACGAGGTTTGTTCCTTTGCCTTGCAGGGAGCGGGCGTTGGTGTTGGGCGCGTAGTTGAGCTCGCGCATCGCATCATGGACCTTCTGCTTGGTTTTCTCGGATAATGACCCATAATTGTTGATAACACGCGATACTGTAGTCACTGAGACCCCAGCCAGCGCGGCAACATCCGCCAGTTTTGCCATAGTGTGCTCCTTAAAAAATTGATTTCGTCTTGTGCCCCGTAACAGCCACCTGCGTGTCAGCCGCTTGCTTCAAAGTCCAATTCGTGGCGTCTTCTGGGAAATAGCGCCCCGACAGCACCCCTGCACCATCATCCACGTACAGTTCAAAGCATGAGCGGTCTAAATACAGATCCGCGCTGTGCTTTCCAGCAACAAGTGGGACCGAGCGCGTCTTGCCAAAATCATCTGCATTTGACGATGCCACGCCGGAACGATCGACAGTCACGCCGGTATCGTTGAACTTCAAGCGAAGTTGTTCTTTTGAGTTGCCCACAACAAGGGTCTCGTCGACCCCAATTTGCCACTCAAAATGAAGCACGCTTACCAAATCAATTGTAGCATTCGCTACCGGCATTTGCGCGCCTATCAGTGAATCCATCATTGGCAATTGTTTTAATCGCTTGCCAATGACGTGCAGTTCCCGCGCTAAGCTATAGCAGCCCTGCCAATCCTCTTCATCACTGGCATAAGTGGTGTCTGGCAAGCCCATCCAGCTGATCAGGTGCGCGTGGTCATTGGGTTCATTGACGACCTGTGCCGCGTAACAGTCAAAGCCGACATCCAAGTTGTGTAACGGCCCTGGGTTCACCAGCTTGCGACTCGCCCAGTCGATGTCGTCAGCAACAATATACATGTTCGGATAGATGTTATCGTAGGCGCATACAGATTGATCAAGGCCTTGCGGACAAAAGATCAATACCACTGAGCCATCGACAAACGCAAGGTTTGGACATTCGATCATGTAACCGAGGCTATCAAAGCCAAAGTCCAGTGGCCCATCCAGTTGCCATGGGCCTTCTGGTCGTTCGGCAGAGTACACCAAAATCGTTCCGCGCTTATCTTCACGCTGAGCGCCTAAGATCGCGTAGTAGCGACCGTCACGCTCTAAGATCTGCGGGTCGCGGAAATGCGCGGTGTAACCGTTGGGTTGTCCTGAAATCAGTGGTTGGCTCAACTCGTGGAGTTCACCATCAGGCTCGACCCAAGCCCCAAGTTGCGTACTGATACGCCCACCATCCTCGGTTCGGACATTGCCGGTGTACATCAGAAACTGGCGCTCGCCTTGTGCCAGACCAGACCCAGAATACACCCCCTGCATCGAATAAGGCGCGTGTGGTTGTAATCCAGAACCAATATAGCGCCAATTTTGCAAATCGTTTGACACTAAGTTTTCCCAGCTCTTTAAGCCATGAACAGGACCAAATGGAAAGTTTTGGTATGCCAAGCGCCACTCGCCATTGATATAGGTGAAGCCATTCGGGTCATTCATCAATCCACTTTTGGGTTGTAGGTGGTATGCCAAGTGCCACTTGGAGTCACGCTGCAATTTCTGCAGCCGGTCCAATTCTTTTTTGCTGTAGGTGTCGTATGTTGCATAGCGTTGCTTAGTCGTCCAGGTCTTCATTGGTATTCTCCTAATTCGCTTTTCGTTCATCACAGTGATTATAGCACGACCGGCCACAATTTAAAATCAAATTGATAAACGCTTGACAATTATTTCGTAAGCACTTACACTAACCCTGTAATCAAAAGCCATTATTCAAACACACAAAATTTTGGAGGTTAATCATGGATCACAAAAAGGCCGCCCAAGACATACTCAAAGATCTTGGGCCTGACAACATTGTCGCCGCTGCGCACTGTGCCACCCGCCTGCGCTTAGTTATTAAAGACGAAAAGCAGATTGATCAAAAAGCGCTCGACACCAACGACGCGGTTAAAGGGACGTTTCGGGTGAATGGGCAATACCAAATCATTATCGGCCCTGGTGACGTGGACAAAGTGTACGCCCATTTGATCGAAATGACAGGCCTCAAAGAAGTCACCCCAGACGACCTGAAAAAAGTCAGCTCAGATGACAAGAAGACCAACCCGTTGATGGCGCTGGTCAAGGTCTTGTCCGATATCTTTGTACCGTTGATTCCGGCATTGGTCGCAGGTGGGTTGTTGATGGCGCTGAACAACGTGCTGACGTCTGGTGGCTTGTTCGGACCGCAATCATTGGTGCAGATGTATCCTGGCATCAAAGGCTTTGCTGAGATGATCAACACCTTCGCGTCGGCGCCATTTGCCTTCTTGCCGATCCTGTTGGGCTTTTCGGCTACTCGCCGCTTCGGGGGCAATGCCTATCTTGGCGCCACCATGGGTATGATCATGGTGATGCCAGCTTTAGTCAACGGCTATGCCGTGTCTGAAGCCTTGGCAACTGGTAAGATGACGTATTGGAACATCTTCGGTTGGCATATCGCCCAAGCTGGTTATCAAGGCCAAGTCCTGCCAGTGTTAGTCGTCGCCTTCATCCTAGCCGTGGTCGAAAAGTGGTTGCATAAGCACATGCCAGCCACCTTAGACTTCATCTTCACCCCAATGATCAGTATCATCTTTGTCGCCTTTATCACCTTCGCCTTCGTGGGTCCGATCTTACGCATTGTCGGTGACGGCCTCACTAACGGCATCGTGACCGCCTATGATGCCTCTGGTGCAGTTGGCTCCACCATCTTTGGTTTGGTGTACTCCCCGATCGTCATCACCGGCTTGCACCAAAGTTTCCCAGCAATCGAGACACAATTACTGTCCAACATCGCCAAGACTGGCGGGGATTTCTTCTTCCCGATCGCTTCGATGGCTAATGCCGCGCAAGGTGCAGCTTGTCTTGCCGTATTCTTTTTGACGAAAAATGCCAAGGAAAAGGGGCTGGCCACTTCTGCTGGTTTGTCCGCATTGCTTGGGATCACCGAACCGGCGATCTTTGGGGTCAACCTCAAGCGCCGTTTCCCGTTTTTTGCCGGCATGATCGGTAGTGCTGTTGGTTGCTTGATCGTTGGACTTTTCGGCATTCGTTCTTCTGCGCTTGGCGCGGCTGGGCTGATTGGCTTTATCTCGATTCCAGTCAAGTTCTATGCACCATTCTTCATGGGTCTCGCTTTAAGTATCGTCGTTGCCTTCTCTGGCACCTTCATTTGGGGCAAGCGCAACATGGAAGCTGATGAAGAAGATCCTGACGCTACTGATACGGTAACAGCAGATACCGTCAACGATAGCGTCATCGCTGCGCCAGTAGCTGGTCAGCTCGTAAGCCTCAAATCCGTCAACGATCAAGTCTTTTCCAGTGAAATGATGGGCAAAGGTGCCGCCATTATCCCATCCGACGAAACCATCAAATCTCCCGTCACTGGTGTCATCACCGTGGCCTATCCCACTAAGCACGCCTATGGCATCACCGCTGAAGATGGTGCTGAAGTCTTGATCCACTTAGGCATCGACACGGTGAAACTCAACGGCGAGCACTTCACTTCAAACGTCAAGCAAGGCGATCACGTCAATGTCAGCGATCAATTAGGAACGATGGACCTCAAGGCCATTAAAGATGCCGGCTATGACCCAACTGTCATGATCGTCGTCACTAACACTGCCACCTACGCCAGTGTCAATCGCATCCAAGGTGAACAAGTAAAAGCTTGCGACCCAGTTGTCGCCTTGACCAAACAAACTGCCACAGCACCTGTCGCTGCGAATATTTAAGACCTTACCAGATGTCGGTTCCACTTCTCACGCAACAAAAAACAAGCAGCTCAGCCTAATCTGGCCGAACTGCTTGTTTTGTTACCCTAAAATGCGTATTCCATTTTCCGGAGCTTTTTCTGCACCGCAGGATCAGCTTTCAATTTCGCGATCATCTGCATCAGCATCTTGTCGTCGAGCTTGGTCGTGTGGTCGCCAAGCTGCTTTCTTGAGATCTTGATGGTGTTGCCGCCGATGATGTCCGCCGCCACGTCACCGTCGTCAAAGTGGCCGAGCATGCGAAACGCGTCGGCTTTGCGAAAAACGTGTGCGCCTTTGGACCCGTCTGCTTGGATCTCGATGGCGGTGAAGTCCGAATCCACGCGGAAGTACCCAATGTCTGAACTTAATTTCTTGCCACAAATCAATCGCTTGTACCTCCAAAAAATTTGTTGAAAAAGTCTGAGCGTCGCTCAAGGTGTCCCTATTGGTCAGATGTCGCAGCACTTTCGATCGGCTCTCCATTATGATAAGCCTCATACACCAGATGATCACTATCGTTGGCATAAAAGACGACTTCTGGCACCTCTTGGCCCATGCTTCGCCCAACGATCGCCGTTTTTCCGCCATCAAGGTGCGTCAACGACCAAGTCCCATCAAGCAGCTCACAAGTCCTACCGTGATCCGTGAAGCTTGCTTTATCCCAGTCTGAGCTTGGGTCTTGTGACGAAGCTATTACTGCTGCTTGATACGCGGGATTTTTCGAGTCAAGGTGCTTCATATAATCGATCGCCGACGCCTTCGTCCACCCTGCTGTACTGCCAGTATAAGAGGCAATGTCTGAATTTTCGTGCATAATCTGAGTGAATCCATCCTTCAAAGCGGTGTTAGCCGTTTCGTACAGCCACAGGGTCCCACCATTGGTGGTTTGTGAGATCAACACCACTGGACTCATATCTTTGGTATCCAACGCAAACAGATACAACATCGGCCAGGAGTTTCCGACTTTGCCGCCGACAGCCGCCGCCATTACTTGAAAACGAGCGCTAGTCTGGTTAGACGCTGAGTACCAAGATAGCTGTTCCGACTGATCATACACCACTTCTTGTACCGTCGTATGATCGATCACGTTTGGAAACTTGATCCCCAAGTAGTCTGCGATCTGGTTATCGTAAGTCCCGACATAGCTTTGGCTCATCGACTTTTCCCAAGTCGCCATAAACTTGGCCAGTTCCGCATCTTGTTTCGGCGTCCATAGCGAGCCATCACTGTTGTCAGCATAAAGATGTTGGCTAGCATCAACGGAAGAACTGGTACTAAAAGCTTTAGCGCTCGCCTTTTTGTGACTACTGGACACTTTCACGACAGAAGCCTTTGAAGAAGACTCATTTGGTCCCGATACCTTATTGCACGCGGCCAGCCCAAAGGCCGCAGTCAGTAGTAACACTGAGAAGTATAACTTTTTCATTTCCTCGCCCCATAACTCTGTTGATAATTTGAATATACCTCATCCACGAGTCTGCTTCTAGATTTAAATGAAAGCCTTTACAAAAACATCAGGACGTGCTATTAGCGTCGGACCCAAGTTAAGCCTTATTTGTATTCATCCACTGCTACGTTCGCACTCTTCGCATTTCGGCTTCGCAGTTTTGCGACAACAAAAAAGCCGCCATGGGCTTGGCGGCAAAAAGGTTGGGGTTTCACTATTGAGGAGTGAATAATGATACCAGCGGGGACCGGTATCAAGAGAAAATGAAAAAGTGGGGTAGAAACAAGGGGGTGCTCATTTCTATGTTGCTAATAATACCGTCAAATTGTGGCGGAAGTGTGCCATTGGTGTGGCATATTTTTAACAATTTTACTGTTGTACTGAAAACTGAGCGCCAACCAAAGTCTCATTGAATTCATCTAGGTACGCTGCCAGTTAGTAATTCTGCGGGTATACTTTACCTTTTGGATAATTCTAGCACTCGATGCAAAAGCTGAAGCGCTTCTATTGATCAAATTTCGTCAATCAGTTTGCACCCACTTACCTTGCGGCCAATACTTGTGTCTTAACTGATCTCTTTCAACAATCGCATCCTCGACTCGTGACTCTAAATGGCCATAGTAAGTGACACCTTTGTACGCAATGACAGCGCGATAGCGAAGTTCCCCACTTTTAGTTTTATTGACATGGATGTTTCGATATCCACTCGTATTATTCGAATATGGAATATCCGTCAACAAATCGTGGTTGGTCCCAAATTGTTGTTTTCGCCGCTGTACCCCGTAGGTTTTCAAAACCTCAACTTTATGGTGTCCACATGCATCACATCTGCCTCGAACTAATGCCTCCGCAGTCACTTCAACAGTGTTTCCACAACTACACTCACAAACCCAACAATTTCCACCCCAGTTTTTGTTTTCTTTAGCCCGTTTTAGCACAAGCAATTCTCCGAATCTCAGGCCGGTCAGGTCACTCCAGATGCCACGTCTGAAACCCGGGGTATATGAATTTCGGAATTCTCGGAATTTTTGTGCCTGCGCCTCGATGGCTTCGATGACGGTTTTGTGGCGCCCACAATAAATTGGCTTTTCCACGTATATGCGCGCAAGAAAGTCCTGTCTATCTCGTGTAACACCTATTGGCAGTCCATTACTCCCCATATGTCTGATCTCCTTTTGTATTAATTCTACTCATTTGAAGTCCCACTTGCCAATCATACGCCTTCATCGCATAAAAACTATTAAAGGGTTGAGACTTCGCCTGCATTTGGTTGTTAGTTTGAATACCTTTCCTGTCAAGAAGGTCCAAGCCCTTGGATCTTTTAGTTTTGGAATCAACGAAACCGTGGATGGACCAAAATCCTGCCAAAATAAATTTGTAATTCACGCGACTAACGATTGACGTAAAGAATGGTCCTTGGTATATTATAGCCATCAGCTGATTTGTAATTCATACGACTAACAAGGAGAATGACATGATCAATACCTCCCATCCGCTTTCAGAACACGCCGATTTCACTACTGGGGTTCTCCAAACTCGTATCAGTGACCCTATTAACGAAACGCCGAGCAATCGAATGATTTTCAATCCACTTGCCGAAACGCCCAAATACGTCCACGGAGATTCCGAGTTGCCTGTTGTGCCTATCGGTTCAGTTGCAGTGTCCATGCTTCAACATCGTGCGTTTTTGGTACTTCCTGAAGACCACGTTTCCGAGCTGATCCTAACTGCAAACTTTACGGCACTGAGTTTTGATAACACGATCGATCCTGCCTATTTCACTTGGTGGTTCAATTGCAGCCACGAAGCACAATCGCAATTACAAGGACGCGGTCAACTAGGACGACGGGTCGTCGTTCGGGATCTAAAAGAACTAAAGATCACCCTACCAGACCTGACGACTCAAACCGATATTGCTCAAATATATCAAGACGGTGTAACGAGTGCATCCTTGTACCGAAAGCTGGCCGATACCGTCGAAGAAAAATCACTTCAATTCATCCAACAACGCATTGTAAAGGAGTCTACCCATGACTAATCAAACTAATCAAGCCATCGACGCAGTACTTCAGGAACAATCAGTTTCTGCACGCCTTGGATTAGAAGTATCAGATTGGCTACTGCCGCTGTCAAATCTAGTTTATCTTCAGAGCCTTAACGCAAAGTATGCCAAAATCATCTCTAAGTCATTTGCGACGTTCGAAGACTTAATTACGGATTTGGAATCCGTCAATAACGCCGATGAGTTAGCAATGGCTGTCGTTCAAAATCTTTCCGATTCATTGATGCGTAGTCTTCCAGCATCAGGTCAGGCTAAGCTGATCAATTCATTTCAAGATACTGTTCACGCTCTGGCTAAATTAGATGCATCTACGGTAACGATCATTGCTCGGATATTTGACACTTCTGATCGGTTGGCCGGTCCCAAGTATGGTGCGCAAACGACAGCTAGTTCAGTCAACAACTTGATGGCCAAACTCGTCACTGCAAATGCAAAAGATCAAGATGCCTTCGTGGTTTACGACCCTACCGCTGGAGAGGGTTTGTCCCTGCTTTCCGTTTACCAATTGCTGAGTAAAAAAGCCCATATCAGCTTAGTTGGCACTGACGTCAAAACCAGTACATTGTTGCGCGCCAAGATGTTGTTGAGCCTACTTCCAAGCGAATCGACCGCCTTGGATTTGAAGTCAGCCAATGTTTTAGAACCTCGGATGAAGCAAAGCTTTCTTCAGGCCGATATGGTTGTCTGCGATCCGCCATATTCACTGATGTGGCATGCCAACGACGAGTTCTTGAAAGACCCACGATTTGCGCCAGCCGGTGTACTGCCGCCGCGGTCTAAAGCCGATTTCGCTTTTGTCCTTGATGGGTTGGCAAATCTCAAAGATGGCGGCACTATGGTGATTCGGCTTCCCCATGGGGTGTTATTCCGTGGCAGTTCTGAAGCCAAGATTCGTCAATACCTGATTGACGAAAATCTGATTGATGCCGTGATTGGATTGCCGGCTAACCTTAGCTACACGACAGCGATTCCTACCATGCTGCTGGTATTACGAAAGAATCGCAAGCGAAAAGAGATCCTGTTCATCGATGCCAGTGACGAATTTGAAAAATCATCCACTAATGGTGCCAATACTCTCCCCGAGGCTTCAATTAAGAAAATCCTTGAAACCTACACACGATATAAGGGTCACAAAGGATACTCTCATGTGGCTAGCCCAGAAGAAGTTTCAAGTGCAAATGGAAACTTGAATATCCCTCGCTACGTTGACACCTACACCCCACCCGCAGATATCCCGCTAAAAGAGCTAGATGAACAAATCACGGCGTACCAGTCCAAAATCATCGAACTTCAAGCTCGCTCAAACGACGTGATGTCCAAATATCGATAATGATTTCAGTCACACTCGCCACGAACCGTCAATCTATCGCTGATAAATACTAGCAAATACAGATCACCGTTTGGACTCATGGAGCTCACCGACTATCAAGAGCATATCCCCCCCTTTATATGATACTGTAAGATGTGAGCGTTTAACTTGACCCAGCACAGTGAATTGCTAGATTCATTCAACAGAAACAAACGTTAAGTAACCAAAGAAAGCAGGCAAACTCAACATGATGACACCACAAGAACAAGCTCAAATCACCCAAGATCTTCAAAGTAAGATTTGGGCCGCAGCAAATGCATTACGCCAATCTGGCATGGAAGCCAATGATTATCGTGACTACACGTTGGGATTAATCTTCTATAAATATGAATCCGACCGTTTCTTGAAGAAAATCACTGAAGGCCTTGGCGTGGAGTTTACCAACTTAGATGATGCCCAGGCCACCTATGAATCAGCATTGTTAGATGAGGATGCCAAAGGCGTTGTGGACTTCGTCAAATCTGAATTACGCTTTGCCATTGATTCTGACAAAACTTTCCATCATCTCGTTCAAGATGTACGGCGAAACATTTTCCAATTAGATGACCTCGCACAAGCGCTACAAGACTTGGAAGATTCTGACGAAGTATTCTCAGGCTTATTTGATGCCCTTGATCTCAACGCCGACAAGTTGGCGACCACCGAGCAAGAGCGTAATAGTATTATCGGCGATGTGATGAGCGCCCTTGATCAGATCTATTTCGTTGAAGATACCGGCATGGATATTATGGGTAATGCCTATGAATATCTAATTTCACAATTCCAAACTGAGTCCGCGAAAAAAGCCGGGGAGTTTTACACACCGCAGGCAGTGTCACGCCTAATGATGCAGATTGCCATGGAGGGTCGCGAAGAAGTTCAAGGTGTATCCATTTATGACCCAGCAATGGGCTCTGGTTCACTGTTGCTAAATGCCAAACACTACAACTCTCATCCGGACTCAATTCAATACTTTGGGCAAGATAATAAGACTGCCCCGTACAACCTGTCTCGCATGAATATGATGCTGCATGATGTCCCTACTGCTAATCAACATCTCAATCTTGGTAATACCCTCGGTTCAGACTGGCCGTCTGAGGAACCTACTACTTTTGATATCGTGACCATGAACCCACCTTACAGTTTGTCATGGAAGCCAACCCCTGCAATGGCTACAGATCCTCGGTTCCAGCCATATGATGTCGCACCGAAATCAGCAGCGGATTACGCTTTCCTTACCCATGGCTTGTATCACCTTAAAACTGGCGGGACCATGGCCATCGTATTGGCAACCGGCGTTTTGTTCCGTGGTGGGGCTGAAGGCCGAATCCGGAAGGCGCTCTTATCCAAAGGCAACATCTCAGCGGTAATCGGTATGCCTGCAAATATCTTCCATAATACTTCTATTCCCACGGTCGTCATCGTTTTGAAGAAAGAACGCGATAGCAACGACGTCTTATTCATCGATGCTTCAAAGCAATACCGTAAAGCGAAGAATCAAAATGAAATGGATCCTGAACACACCGCTAAGATTTTAGAGACGCTGGAACCTCGAGAGTCTGTCACATATAACGAAGATGGCACGGAATTTAGCCATCTAATCACTTTCGACGAATTAGCAGAGAATGACTTCAATATGAACATTCCGATGTATGTGGATACCTACCTACCAGAACCGCCGGTTGATGTTGCTGACCTTGTGCAAGGCATGTCAGAGACCGATGCCAAGATTTCTGAACAGAATGCTGAACTGTACAAATTGCTTGATGATTTTGTCGGTGAGGATGAAAGTAAACAGATTGAAATCGAAAAAATTCGGGGGTTATTTAAATGAGTTTGAATAATGAAAATTCCAACTTGACCCCAGGTGTTCGCTCGAAAGGATTCACGGACGATTGGGAACGACGTAAGTATTCAGAACTGGCATCTAAATTTGACTATGGACTTAATGCCGCGGCCACTGATTTTTATGGCGTACACAAATACCTCCGAATCACAGATATCGATGATGCCAGTCGGGAATTCATCCAGACGGGATTAACTTCTCCTGAAACAGACTTCTCCACTGCAAGTGAATATCAATTAACCTCGGGCGACGTTGTCTTCGCACGAACCGGTGCGAGCACTGGGAAAACATACAAATACCTTGCGTCCGATGGGTTAACTTACTTTGCAGGATTCCTCATTCGTGCACAAATTAAGGACGTTAGCAACACAGAGTTCTTCTATCAGTCAACGTTAACACCTCGTTTCAGTGAGTATGTCAAGGTCAACTCACAGCGATCTGGCCAGCCAGGCATTAACTCCAAACAGTATGCCAAATATGAGCTGAAAGTACCAAAGAAAGAGGAACAACGCAAAATCGGCGATCTGCTTGAGACTCTAGATCACACTATCGTTCTTCATCAACGTAAGTATGATAATTTGCAGCAAGCACTTCATTGGACTCAGCAGAACTTGCTTCCTGAGCCAGAATCAAGCTTGCCAAAAGTTCGTGTCGGAAAATTTGAGTCCGACTGGACGTTGCAGCCGTTAAGTGAAATTATTAAAAAAAACAACGAACGAAACAAGGGACAGTTTGCAGTTAAAAGCACTTTATCAATTGCTACCATGCGGTACAAGCCTGAAGGTAATGGCGCCGTCCAATCTTCTCTGGACGGTTATAAAGTAGTGGCTGTTCAACTAGGCCACCATATTCTTGGTGCTGGTAGTAAATTTGTACCGGAAACGATAGGTTTGCCCTTCGTTCGTAGTTGAAATCAA
>NZ_AZEU01000102.1:41931-54053 GCF_001435035.1 Lacticaseibacillus manihotivorans DSM 13343 = JCM 12514 | reverse complement strand
GGTACAAATTTACTACTAGCATTGAGAATATGGTGGCCTAGTTGAACAGCCACTAGGTAAACACTTTTTTCTCACGCCATTACCAAATGGCTTTCTTCCCATTATGGTAGGTAGGCTTTTTGCGGCAAGCGATGCAGCCCCAACAACGCCCGAATTGCAAAACCGACGCCGACCACATGTTGATCACGGTAAACGAGTTGATAGTGCCCATTAAGATATGGGTGAAGCCGTACCACTTCAACATCGCCGGATCATTCATAAATATGCGAAATAAATTGACGGCGACGATCATCACCAAGCCCCAACCGTACACACGCAACCAAGCAGTGGTTTGAAATTAGTCCGACCACTCCCGTCGCTGTTGTCTCAAAAGTCATCGTTGGGTGTTTAACTTCAGGAACCTACGTGGCCTTTAAGGCTTCGCCGCAATCACAAGTCGTTTTCAATTATTATATCGTCATTTTGCGTATTATTTTTTCGCTAAATTTGCTATTATTAAAAGCAAAAGCATATGGAGGATCATGATGCAAAAATTAGTAGCAGAATTTATGGGAACGTTCTTGTTGGTATTTTTGGGTAGTGGTGCCGTGTTGCTGGCTCAAGGCAACGCGCTGACCATCGCTTTAGGCTTTGGTTTGGCGATCACCGTTTCAGCCTACGCCTTTGGTGGTATCTCCGGCGGGCATTTTAACCCAGCCGTTACTACGGCCATGGTGATCAACGGTCGCACGCCAGCATTAGAAGGGCTGATGTATGTCATTGCTCAAATTATTGGCGCCATTGCGGCATCTGCTTGCGTACGCGTGGCAACCAGCGCCTTGAAACTACCAGCTAGCCAAATGGCCCAGACAGATTTTCCAAAAATCAGCGTCGGAGCCGCGTTCTTCGTGGAAGCTTTGGTCACGTTCTTATTCTTGATGGTGATTTTGGCCGTCACCGCCGACCGGATCGGTAACCCCGACTTCGCTGGTTTGACCATTGGCGTTACCTTAGCCTTGTTGATCTTGTTTGCCTTGAACCTTACCGGTGGGAGTTTAAACCCAGCGCGTTCCATTGGCCCAGCGTTATTTGCTGGCGGCAGTGCTTTGAAGCACTTGTGGTTGTATATCGTGGCCCCAGAAGTCGGCGCCATTGTTGCGGCCTTCGCTGCTCGCTTTTTGCTGGATACTGAAGGCTGATCGAAAGCATCACGAACTTAGCGACGTCTTAGTTTGAAAGTGCCTCATGATCGTTAGACCGATAGTCTAGTGATCGTGAGGCACTTTTTGACGTATCCTTCAGCTACTCTTTCGATCGCATTCGTTGATTGACACGCACCTATATCTTAATCCGATGTTGACGACGAGTTTCGTCGTAATACGATTCAAAAAATGCGAACGCCTCCGCTCACCGAAACAAAAAATCCCGCCAAGTTTAAGCTTGGTGGGATCTTCGTGTATAGACGATCTGGATACTACTGCTCATTTTCGAGCTTCTCGGCATCTTTGTCGATTGTAGCAAATCCGGACTCGGTTTTCTTAACTGGATGCTCGGAGCGTTCCTTTTCAGCTTCTTGGATCAGTTCCTTGCGTTCTGCTTTACTGAGTTTTGCCATAATTCTCGCCTCTTATTCATCAGAATTAGAGTTGAGGGGGTTGTTGGCTCTCTCTCGACACTCTTGTTATACCACTTATTTTTAGCAAACGTAAGGGTTGATTGCTAAGCAATTGCAACTTCTGGCTGGCCGATGGTGATGAGTTCCCGCCGACCATTGGCTAAAACTGCTTGTAATCCTTGTCGCTCTGCGGTTTGGGTGAACAGCACGGCATCTTCTTTCAATCCAGCATCCGCCCAAACTACGGCCGTAATTAAATCTTGTGCTTGAATCGATAATTGTTCAAATCCAGCTTTGACAGTGGCCAAAGCCGGTTTTTGCAATTCAAAATGATAAGCATAGCGCTCAGGGTTGGCTGGCGTCGTGTAGCCAAAGCCCCAATGCCAATCCGAGTCTTGCGCCACGCCAGCTAAAATATCATCTCCACCTTGTAAGGCCACGGCCACTAACTGACCATTATCAAGCAGTGGTTGCAAAATTTCGGTGAAGGCTTTTTGAATCGTCCAAGCACGCACCAGGTTTTCCGGTAGTTGAAAACCGTGGCGATATGGGGCATACACGCCATTAGTCGCCGCATGGGCACGCATCATCACCCTGGCAAGTTCGCGCATCGCAGTCGACCAGTCGGCGTTAGTCAACTCATGGCGCACCCGCTGATTGGGGAGGGAATTTTTGCCATTGAAACCCGCGTCGATATCACCAAAGAATTGCCGCAATGCCGCATTGGTTTGGCCCATCGGCACTGGCAATTCCCCTTTATGAATGTAAACTACAGTAAAGTCGGTATTTAAAGCGTGCATGGTTTCGGTTTGATGTTGCGTCATGAGCGTGCCTCCGAGATTCTGGTGTTTGATTGATCATTGTGTTGAATCGTCCAATAACCATCGATGACGATGATTGCGACTAAAAACAATAGGAAAGTCGATTTCAAGGCTAACTTCATATCGCATCGCCTCCTACAGTCATTAGTATCGCTGGTAAAATTGAACAAAAGGTGATGAATTCCTTGCAAAAATTCTAAGGTACATTAAAAAAACGATAACCTCGTGAATTGAGATTACCGCTTAAATTCGGTTTATTCGCCTAAATGTACCACATCGATATGACTGTCCCCGGCCCCAGTTGGCGTCACCCGCAATTGATCAGGGATCCCAGTTTGCAAAGATTCCACATGAGAAATGATCCCGATCATCCGCGATTGCCCTTCGATGGATTCCAAGGCCTCAAGTGCCGTGTCCAATGAGTTTTGATCCAGTGACCCAAAGCCTTCATCGATAAACAACGCATCAATTGAAACGCCACCGGCTTGTTCTTGAATCACTTCACCTAACGCTAATGCCAACGCCAGCGCGGCAATAAAGGATTCCCCACCTGAAAGGGTGTGAACAGAACGGGTTTCACCGACTTGGTCATCGTAAACGTCAATTTCCAAGCCGGAATCATTTTTATAACTGCCAGGCTCTTGATGCAAAGCCAATTGATAACGCCCATCGGACAAGCCTTCCAGCCGTTTATTGGCGACCACCAGCACTTGTTGCAGATACGTCCGCAAAACATACCGCTCCAAGGATAACCGTTGTGAATTCGTGCCGTTGACCACTGCGGCGAGGTTTTGCAACGCGATATTTTCTTGCAAGGCGGCTTGGTTTTCACTGTATTCTTGTTGAATGGTAGTGACTAAGCTTTGTGCTTGCGTTAAGGCATGCTGCGCTGAAGCAACTATTTGGGTGGCTTGCGTGTTGGCGAGTTCTGCTTGTGTCCGCGTTTGCGTCAACGCCTCGAGATCTGGTTCCAACTGGTTCCCGATTTGTTTCTCAGCGGAAGTTTTCAAGGCTAATTGTTGACCGCGCTGCGTCTTGGCCGCCTCAATTTTCGCTTGTAAACCAGCAATTTCACCACTTGCTTGCAACAAGGCGTTGAAATCCGCTGCAGAAATTTCGCCATGTGCTTGCAGCGCTTGATCCAGCCTAGTTTGCGCCGTGGTCTCAGCGGCTTTCAAACTTTCGATCTGCGCGTTGTGATCTTGAATACTGGTGGTCAAGCGGGTCAACGTTTGGTTGCTTTGTTGCAACATTTCGGCGTTGGCAGTGGTCGCTTGTTCGTAAGTCGTCAATTGCTGTTGCAAGTTCGCGGCTTGCGTATTTAAATCTGCCAAGCTCAAGTTCGGATCTTTCAAACCATGTTCGGCTGCTTCGACTTGCGCTTTCACCCCGGCCAGTTGAACGGCTTGCGCTTGCACTTGCGCCTTGGTGTCGTCAACTTGAGTTTGGGCGGCGTTGACTTGAGTCGTTAGCGTTTCTGCTTGTTGGCGTAAGGTGTCCGTTTGTGTCAGCCATTGCTTTTGTGCGCTACGTAAGTCGATCAATCGTCGACGCAAAACATTCAGCGTGGTTTCAGCATCTGCTTGTGCTAAATCCCCTGCTTGGGTTTGAATCATTTGCGCATTGTCGTCAACATCTCGCGTCAATTGCAAAAGCTGTTGATTCAACCGCGCACTGTCAGCTTCTGCCTGCGCTAAAGCAGATGACGCCGCAGTCCGTTTTGCATCTGCTTGCTTTAAAGCTTCTGGCGTCACAGCTTGGCCAGCTGCAACTGTTGCGGGATGGGGATGATCCAAACTCCCGCACACTGGGCAGGGTGCATTTGCTGATAATTGGCCGACTAGCGCTGCGATTTGATTGGTGAGGCTTTGATCATGTAACTGTTGATACGCCACATCTGCGGCAATAGCTTTGGCATGCACCGAATCTTCTTGCGCTCGGGCTTGCGTCAGTTGCGTCTGCACGTCAGCTAGGCGTTTGCGACTTTGTTGCCAAGTCCGTGCAGTGGCAGAAAGGCCTGCAGTCAACGTTTCTAACTCAGAAAGTTGGGCTGTTTGATCGACTTTGGCCAACTCGTTTAAAGCTTGTTGCGTATCCGTCAGTTTAGTTTGCAAACCTTGGCAAGTCTTCAACGCTTGCGCTGCAGTTTCAGATAGTTGTTTTTGAGTAGTTTGCGCTTGTTGGTAAGCGACCCGCAGATCCGCCAACTTTTGCAACTGGATTTTCGTGTCAGCCAGTTTGCTCAATTGCTGTTCGGTAAGTTTGATCGCTGGAGCTTGGGCTTGCAGGTCTTGTTGTTGAGCTTGGGCTTGTTCGAGCTGTTTTTGGACTTGAGTCAGAGCTTTTTGAGCCACGTCAACTTGTTGCACCAAGTTTTGACGATCCGCTTGTGCTTTCACGATTTGGTCTGATATCGGTTGCCATTCATGCGCCCATTGTAAATCGTTGAGACGTTTGGAAGCTTGGGCCAATTGATCAGCTTGTTGATCCAATTCAGCTAAAACTGAGGTGGCTTGATGCAGGCGTTGATAGGCTTGCGCTAAAGCACTGCCCGATTGGAATGCTGCGTTAGCTTGATCATATCGCGTCTTAGCTTGCTTTGACTGAGTTTGCAAAGCATTCAAGGCTTCAGTTTGTTCCGCCAATTGTGCGGTCATCAAGTCGATTTTATCGGCCAAATTCGCAGTTTCACTAGGGGCATGTTCGCCATATTCAAATTGTGAGCTCAAGGTTTCGAGACGCGCTTGCTTAGCATCCAGCGCCCGGCTTTGCTTCTTCGCCGCGGTTTGAATACTGGTTTGCCAGCGTAAATAAAGATCCGTACCAAATAAATGCCGCAACAAATCGGCTTTGACATCTGAATTGGCATCTAGAAATTGCCGGAATTTTCCTTGCGGGAGTAACACCATTTGCCGAAATTGGTTGGCATCGAGTTGGAGTAAACTGTCGATGCGATCAGTGACGGTTTGAACCTTGGTCAGTTCATCGACTTCCGCGCCATCGGCAAAAATCTTCAATGAAACTTTGGCGGGGACGTTGGTCAGCCCATCCCCGCGCTTCTTCGTTAACAGTTGGGCTGGTGAGCGCTTGATCAAATAATCCCGCCCACCATGAGTAAAACTCAAGGTGACAGAAGTCGATTCCTCAGGGCTGGCAAAGTTAGCACGCATTTCGTTACCAGTCCGTTCGCCGCCAGTGGTTGTGCCGTACAAGGCAAACACCATCGCATCAAAAATCGTGGTTTTCCCGGCACCGGTTTTGCCACTGATCAAAAAAAGTGGGGTCGTATCAAAAGCTTCAAAGTCCACTTGCTCATCACGGTAAGGGCCAAAGTTTTGCATGTGTAATTGTTTTAAACGCATGGTCAGTCCTCCTTTTGCGCGGTGGTCAAGGCCTGTTTGGCCCAATGCATTTGCGCCGTTGTCAACTCGCTATCTGACACATGATCATAGAAATCTCCCAGCAATTCGGTCGGCGACAATTTCTCCAACTTCGCCACAGTTGGCCGATCTGTGAGTTGCACCCCATGTTGACGGTCCAGTCCGATCACTTGGGGAAAAATTTCGCGCAGTTGCGCCATGACATTGGGAATCACTTCAGTATCCGTCAAAGTGATCGCAGTGTATGCGTCGCGATCAAGTTCTTGATAAATCGCAGGATCTGACAAGTGTTCGAAGCTATCCGTGAGGTGTTGGACGTCACGTTTCGGCGCCAGCGGGATAAATTTGCGCGTCATCGACGCCGTATCCAAAATGTAGACGCCTTTTTCTTGGGCGACTTCAGACACGGAATACTTCAATAAGCTACCAGAATATTGAATTTTCTCGGCGTCTAAAGCATGCCGGCTGTGCAAGTGTCCAAGGGCGACGTAATCAAAAGGCGCCAAGTCCCCGACTGCCACGGCATCCAAGCCGCCAACATTGACGCGAGTTTCTGAATCGGAATGTTCACTACCAGCCGCAAAAAAGTGCCCGACTAAAATATGCCGTTTGCCAGGGTCGAACAACGTCTGCATTTTCGCAACCACTGGCACCATCGCCTTGGCAATATTGGTCAAGCTCTCGTCGTCAAAGTACAAGCGCGCCGCAACTGGTTCAAAGTATGGCAATAAGAAGAATTGACTGTCGCCCAGCGTGATCGGATCGAAAGCTTGGTCGAGTTCGGTGTTCAAATAAAGCCCAGTGGATGCGTACCAGTCGCGCCCAGTATTCAAGCGCACTGCAGAATCATGGTTGCCCGACACCACAAGGAGTGGATAGTTCAGTTTGCGATTGAGTTCAAACAACATGTCGTTAACCGCTGAAACTGCCGCCTCATTGGGTAGCGCTCGATCATATAAATCTCCAGCAATGATGATTGCGTCAACTTTTTCGTCTTGAGCAACCTTTACTAAACGCTGGAAAATTGCCTGTTGATCCTCGAGTAAATCGAATCCAGCGAGTTTTTTGCCGATATGCCAATCCGCTGTGTGCAAAATTTTCAAAATGAGCCAACTCCTTTGGTATACTAGTTGAGAAAGGAAGTGCTTCCATGTCTGCCTATATTTTTGATATCGACGGGACCTTGATCGATTCCGTCGCCATGTACTTAAAAGGATTACAAGATACCATGCATCGCTATGATCGCGACTACACGCTTGACGAACTGACGTTCTCCAATGGCATTCCGTCTCAAGATACCGCCAGGCGCCTAGGCTTTGAAGGCGTTGCTGCCACTGAGATGATCAACCAATGGATCGCTGATGCCAAAGTTTACGCTCCAGCTGTCGATTGGATCGCGGGGATGCCTGATGCTTTGACCAAATTACGCGATGCTGACAATAAAATCGGCATCGTCACCTCAAAAGCCGCCCCTGAATTTGCCATCGATGATGCGCGTTATCATTTCTCTGATTACATCGATACGGCCGTTTTAGCACATGATGCTAAGCGCAATAAACCCTTTGGCGATCCAATTTTGTTAGCGCTGGACCGCTTAGGCGAAACCACTGAAGACGCGGTGTATATCGGCGATACGATCACCGATTCTCGCGCGGCCAAAGATGCCCAAGTGCCATTTGCTTTGGCGACTTGGACCAATCAACCAAGTGATGCGCTTCAGCCGATCACCTATGCGCTGAAGACGCCGGCGGACTTACTGACATTATAGTCGATATTTAAACTGGACACCAAAACAAAGCGCGCCGCCGCAGTTCATGAGGCGGCGCGCTGACCACAAAAACATCAGAGGCCGTGACCATCATCATCCTAGAGATTGAAGACTATCGCTAAGGAGGTATGCCCCGCGTTGAATCGAAATAATCAAATTGTGCCCACTGATCTTACAGAATTTTCCGTAGCTGACACGATTGAAGAAACGCTTAGCTTCTACCACATTACTCAAGCTGAGTTTGCACGACGTAACAGGATTTCTGAAAAACATCTGTCGCAAGTGCTTCATCGCAAGGCATTCATTTCGCTAACCGTAGCCCTTTCAATTGAGGAAGTTACCGGGATTCCTGCTTATATGTTGCCGGCTAATGATACGCGCTACCGGTTGGCTCATACAAATAAGCCGATGCCAAGTGATAAGGCGAATGATTCCGACTTTCTGAAGCAATACGACTGGGCAATGGCTTAAAGGCCGGATTTTTGAAACATTTTATGAAACACAACGATTGTGCCACATAGGCTAGTGCGAGAAAACACCGTGCATCTGAAATAAATATTTCTGGCAACTAGCCCTAAATTAGAGTAAGCCGATTGATATAATCCTTTTCTAATATTGACGCCCCAATCGTCATGGGGGCGTCATTGCAACATAAGTTGATAGACCGCAGTTGCTACTAACCACACGTCGGAAACGACGAAAAAAAGTAAAGCTCAATATCCGAAGGGAAAATTTACCTCTCAGATACTGAGCTTTTGATTATTGAACGTCACTTGATTGGGTGCTTACCTAATAGCTCACTAGTAAGCTATAGTAGCCAACGACTGCTAAGATGATGTCTCTTTAAAAGTGACGTCCTTTGAAGTGATTCATGCGCACAATCCCCCGTTTCTTGCACCAAATATACTAAAGTGAAGTCAGAGAAGAAAGTTTGCACCAGAACCAGACAAACTAGTGCTGGTGGGCGTGTTGTTGACTTGACTGGGGCCGATAAGCGGCAACTAACCCGGTCACAGCGTCCAAAGTCATAATCAGACCCATTAACCACATTGCTGCCATATTGTGCATAGTACCAATTAGAATCAGCAGCACCACATTTAACGCCAGCATGAGCCAGCCCATTGTTTTCGACATTTGTTGCATGAAAATCCTCCTCAAGTGTATGGATAAGACCTATACCATTTTTTGCTACTACTTTAAATTAATTCTAAATTATGTTTATGGCAACCCTAAAAAGTGTTAAAATTCTTGTCAGAGGGGAAAATCACGATGAAAAACTATACGGACTATTTCTTTGATGAGCGAGCGTTTGATCTCCACGATGGCGGGTACGTGCCGCTTGAGGTCAGTGATGCGCCTGAGAAGCCCTTAAATGTGCCGCCGTTGCTGAAACCGGATAAAGAGACAGCGACCGACGTTTATTACACGGTGACAGCAGAGACTGGGGAAACACAACTGTTGCCAGGGGCGAAGACCAAGACGTGGGGCTATAATGCCAGTCTGTTAGGTCAGACGATTGTGTATCGCCGTGGTCAGCATACGCATGTGACACTGAAAAACACCCTGCCTGAGTTGACCACTTTTCATTGGCATGGGGCTAATGTCAGTGGTCCTTATGTTGATGGCGGATGCCATGCGCCGGTTTATCCGGGTGAAAGTAAGCATATCGACTTCACATTGGACCAACCGGCGACGACTTTGTGGCTGCACGCGCATCCGTGCCCATCCACAGCCGAGCAGGTTTGGCATGGTTTGGCTGCCATGGTGATTGTCAAAGACGACCATGAAGACAGCCTGCCATTGCCAAGGAATTATGGCGTTGACGATATTCCGGTTATTTTGCAAGACCGGCGTTTTCACGAGAACAACCAGTGGGACTACCGGGCTGATTATGATCCTGACGGTGTTGCTGGGCCAACCGCAATGATTAACGGTACAATCAATCCCTATTTTGATGTCACTACGCAAAAGGTCCGGTTGCGTTTTCTGGATGGTGCTAATCGCCGTGAATGGCGGTTGCATTTTTCCGATGACCTGCCATTTACGCAAATTGGCGGGGATGGCTCGCTGTTACCGGAGCCGGTCAAATTTACCCATTTGATGCTGACTTGTGCTGAGCGTGCCGAAGTGATTGTTGATTTTGGCCAATACCATGAAGGCGACGAGGTCACCTTATATACGGATGATGTGCCATTGCTAAAGTTCCGCATTCATGCGTTCAAACCGGATCAGACAACTTTGCCTGATAAGTTGTTCGACGTGAAGGCGCCTGTGGTTGATACGGCTTTGCCAGTTCGCCATGTTGTGATGCAGGGGATGGACGAAGGTGTTGCGATTGACGGTAAAAAGTTCGCCATGCAGCGGATTGATGCCACGCAGCCAATTGGCAAAGCCCAGTACTGGGATGTTACCAATAGCAATGATGCGCCTGGAATGGTTCATCCATTCCATGTGCATGGAACCCAATTCTTAGTCTTGTCTCGGAATGGGCATGCACCGTATCCAAATGAACATGGTTTCAAAGACACCGTTGGCGTGAATCCTGGGGAAACAGTTCGGCTGCTGGTTCGCTTTGATCTGCCAGGGGTTTATATGTATCACTGTCATATCATTGAGCACGAAGATGGCGGCATGATGGCACAGATTGAAACTTTCGATCCAGCCAAGCCAAAGCAAGAATATAAATTGATGGATATGGATACGTTAATGATGGCCTTGGCTAAAGAACGTGGCGTCAAACCATCTGAGATTTGGATGGGCGGTATGCAGTCTTATGAAAAAATGGGAATGAAAATGTAAACGTCCCACAATACTAATATAGAAAAAGATGATTTTAATATGCACTCTCCAACGATCAAACATCGCGGGGCTTTTGTCGCCACGTTACTGGCAGGTACCTTTTCGATGTCAATTTCGCAGTCTTCTTTAAGCACCGCTTATCCTGCTTTTATGAAAGCTTTTGGTTTAGGAGCGGATACAGTTGCTTGGCTGACAACCGGCTTTATGTTGGTGATGACCTTGATGATTCCGGTTAGTCCATGGCTGTTGCATAATGTTCCTTTCCAACGGCTTTTCCAGGCGATTGAACTCATTTTTGCCATTGGGACAGGCTTATGTATCTGGGCACCGAGTTTTACCGTGCTCATGATTGGCCGGTTGCTTGAAGCGATTGCGGTCGGGATTATTTTCCCGAGTTTCCAGACCGTGTTGCTGACGATTACGCCGTATAGTGAGCGTGGTCGGGTGATGGGCACGGCGGGATTGGTCATGGGCTCAGCCTTGGCAGTCGGTCCGATTATTTCCGGTGTTTTACTGACATGGTTCCCTTGGCAGGCTTTATTCTTGTTCTTCTTGGTCGTTTCGCTGCTTGTGCTAGCCGTTTCAACGGTGACCATTGCGTCTGTCATGCCATTGCAACCGACGCAACTGGACTGGGTCTCCTTCCTTTTATCCGCAAGTTTTCCAATTCTACTTTATGCCTTGGGTGCTTTGTCGAAAAAAGGCTTAACTTTTGGCGTGGTTGGTTTGTTGATTTTAGGCGTTCTGGCAGCTGGTATTTTCGTTATTCGGCAATTGAATCGCCAACCACCAATGTTGCAAATGCGAGTTTTTGCCACTGGTATGTTTACTAAAGCGGTGTTTCTGACCGGAATTTCATACGTCGGTTTGATTGTCACCACTATCCTGATGCCGCTTTACTTTCAAACGCTACTTGGTTTGTCACCGTTGATTTCTGGCTTGTCCTTAGTGCCAGCTGCGGTGTTGCTGAGTATTTTGAATCCAATTAGCGGGCGCCTACTGGATCGCTTTGGACCGCGTGTCGTGGCCATGATTGGCATGTTGTTGATTACTGGCGGCTTTGGTCTGTTAGCAGTCTTTGCCCATCGTTTACCGCTGATTGGGGCAATTATGTTGGCGATGGCGACTGAAGCTGGCAATGCCTTTGTGATGATGCCCTCAGTGACGGCTGGCGCGAATGCCTTGCCGAATGAGCTTGTGGCAGACGGCACTGCGGTCACAACGACGGCTCGTCAGTTATTTGGGTCTGCCGGTGTCATGTTCGCCACAGTGTTGTTGGATGGCATGCAAACCACGCTGCGAAGTCATGCTGGCGGTTTTGCTGTTACCTTCGCTGTGTTTGCTGGCGTGGGCCTGATTGGCTTGCTGTTAGCGTTGACGTTACCAAAGGAAGTCGCGAAGAAAGCGGCATAGCTGCAAATTCGGCTCTACGTCAACTGGTGTTGAAGAATAAATTTATCATTTGAGGCGGTTCTCCATTTGGGGAGCCGTCTTTGTCATGTTATGCCGTGATTTGGGTAAGCACCCAACCAAATGACGTTCGATAATCAAAAGCCCAGTATCTGAGAGGCGATTTTCCTCTCAGATACTGGGCTTTGATCTTGATATAAGACCAGATTCTTACGACTGCTTCCAATTCCACGGCAAATACTGCCCCAGATATTCAAATTTTCGATTCTCGGGATATTGTGCCATTTCATCCAGAACTTCAGTCAGATAAGTCATCGGATCAATTGCGTTGGCTTTGCACGTTTCGATGA
>NZ_AZEU01000102.1:0-41921 GCF_001435035.1 Lacticaseibacillus manihotivorans DSM 13343 = JCM 12514 | reverse complement strand
GCATTAGCACGCGCACCCTCCGGGCTGGTACTAAACAAGAAGTTCTTTCGACCCATGACATAACTTTTCATGTTGCGTTCTGAAGCGTTATTGCTGAAGTCAATCTCACCATATTTCATGAGCCGATCAACGTATGGCCGCATGCTCTCTGCGTAGGCAACGGCTTTACCTAGATTGCTCTTTGGTAAAACATCACACATATCACACCAAACCCAGAACCGTTTCACCAACGGGGAAAGCTTGCTCCGACGACGCTTTCGACGATGGCAGTGCGGGTGTCGCACGGGTTCAATGCACCATTTGACGCCTCACTGGCAAATGAACTGCTGGTTCAATTTGAGGCGATGAATGACTTTTACTTTTACAGTCTATACGCTCAATACTATCTCTTGAATGATTTTCATTGCAATTTGCTACGTACAGACCCCAAGGCTCCAGTGATTGTTGATCATCTTAAAGAGTATCTTGATTCTGTCTACAGTTGGGGGCGATTTGAGTTGGTACTGTTCACAAACTGCCTGTTTGTCTTTGATGACAAATACATCAGCTTTCAATATCATGAATCTGTTGAAAGTATGTGGCTAGCGGTCAACAGCTCAAACCACGCTAATGATCTACTCGCTTTCCTTATAAATGGCAGCCAGCTTACATTTGAAAGACACGACAAGGCCGTGTTTCAGGAATTTTTTAGTGAACTGGTTAAGGTTACGAGAACCCACCATGACTTAAGGGCTATCCTTGCCGTGAAAATATTTAAGATGCTTCAGCAGGCAAGAGGTGGTCAGGATGTCATCAAGTCGAAGCGTCAGATATTGTCGGCGTTACGAACGATGGGCGACCAAGGCTGGATAAAGTATATCAAGAAGAACTCATAATCTGGATATTTCAAATAAGCGAATTGGTCACTGATATCGAAATTGCTGAACAACGAGGACTTCACCTTGGTAGAGGCGGCATTCTCTTACGATTAAACCCAAAAACAGCGATACTCTGGTAGCTGTGTTCAACTGTAAAATCATGTAAGTCTTTGCTCATTTCTCTCCTAGTTTTTTGTTGTCTAAGTAGTGAAAATCGTTCAAGACCATGATTGAGAATGAAGCCGTAGAAAAAAAACACTTTGCAACGTGAAATTTCCACGGAGCAAAGTGTTTTTGTTCATTCTAGTAAATATCTTGCACTTGTTGTTGCGCGATTTCATGCGCCATGAATTCATCGTAAGTGGTATCAGCACGATCCACAATGCCTTTAGGGCCAACTTCGATGATATGATCGGCGATGGTTTGGATGAACTGGTGATCATGTGACGTAAAGATCACAGCCCCTGGGAAATCAATCAACGCGTCGTTTAAGCTGGTGATGGATTCCAAGTCCAAATGGTTGGTTGGGTCATCCAGCAACAAGACGTTAGCTTTGCTCAACATCATTTTGGCCAGATAAGAGCGGACCTTTTCGCCACCAGATAACACGGTGACTTTCTTCAACGGTTCATCGCCGCGGAACAACATTTGGCCTAAGAAGCCGCGCAAGAACGTGTTGTCGGATTCTTCTTTGGCGGCGAATTGACGCAACCATTCCAAAATGTCGAAGCGTTCGTCGGAGAATTCAGGGTTCAAGTCCTTTGGCATGTAGGCGCGCGCAGTGGTCACACCCCAAGTCACAGTACCGGCATCAGGTTGAATGGCGCCAGCGATCACTTGCATCAAGTAGCTGGTCGTCACATCTGAACGGGAGATGAAGGCGGTTTTGTCGCCTGGGCGTAAAATGAAGGACACGTTGTCCAACACTTTTTCGCCTTCAACCGTCAACGACACATTTTTCACCCGGAGTAAGTCATTGCCAAGTTCGCGTTCTGGGACGAACTTGATAAATGGGTACTTGCGAGAAGATGGCTTGATGTCATCAAGGGTGATTTTTTCCAATTGCTTCTTACGCGACGTCGCTTGTTTGGACTTTGACGCGTTGGCAGAGAATCGGGCCACGAATTCTTGGAGTTGTTTGATCTGTTCTTCTTTTTTGGCGTTGGCGTTGGCGCGCAGTTGTTGGGCTAATTTGGAAGATTCCATCCAGAAATCATAGTTGCCGACAAACATTTCGATCTTGCCGAAGTCCACGTCACACATCATCGTGCAGACGGCGTTTAAGAAGTGACGGTCATGGCTGACGACTAAAACAGTGTTGTCGTAATCAGCCAAGAAGTCTTCCAACCACGCGATGGTTTGTGGGTCAAGCCCGTTGGTCGGTTCGTCTAACAGCAATAAGTCAGGCTTCCCAAACATAGCTTGGGCGAGCAAGACTTTGACCTTTTCACCTTCTGGCAATTCGGCCATCATGGTTTGGTGTTGAGATTCTGGGATGCCGACAGATTGCAACAGTTGAGACGCATCAGATTCAGCGTTCCAGCCGTCCATTTCGGCAAATTCGCCTTCCAGTTCGGCGGCTTTTAAGCCATCTTCTTCTGAAAAGTCTGGTTTGGCATATAAAGCGTCTTTTTCAGTCATCACTTCATAAAGCCGGGTCCAGCCTTGGAGCACGGTGTTCATGACCGTTTGATCATCAAACGCAAAGTGATCCTGACGCAGTGCGCTCATGCGTTCATTTTGATCCATCGAAACGGTCCCAGTGGTTGGCGTGAGCTTGCCTTCCAGGATCTTCAAAAAGGTCGACTTGCCGGCCCCATTAGCCCCGATGATGCCGTAGCAGTTGCCCGGCGTGAATTTCAAATTGACATCTTTATACAAAGTTCGATCAGAAAACGTCATCGACACGTTGTTAACAGTAAGCAATCTTTTCCCTCGCGATCATTTTTTTGACGTAATTTTTCACATTGCTATTCATCATATCAGATATCTTACATTCCCACAATCTATAGTAGAAAAATGTCACGCACTCGATATTTTCACAACTTTCTTGTAAACTGAATGCACGGAGGATCACGTGATGTTAATTTTAGGAATTATCTTAGTGGTGGCAGGTGCGGTGGTTGGCTTAGGCAAAATGCCTCGCCAAAAAAAGGCTCGGGCCCGCCGGCGCAAATTAGCCACTAGCTTGATCGTCTTAGGGGTGGCAATCGGCGGCGGCCAACAAGTGCAACAAAAAGTCTTCGGGCCCAATGACTCAGCGTCTTCTAGTGTTTCAAGCAGTAGCGCGTCAACTCAAGGCACAACCCAAGGTGCCCCAACTAAGTCTGCGGACAACACCACCGCCCAACCGGTATCAAAGCTTGCCGCGCTGACTTATAACGGCGATCAAGAAATCACCATCAACAACAACGATCCGGCTTTTGCCGACAGTGAATTATCTACCAAGTCTGGCGGTTGGACCACTTTTTCCAATTTAGATTCGCAAAACCGCGTGGGTCCTGCTGAAGCGATGTTGAATCAAAGCATTATGCCGACTGAAAAGCGCGAACCTTTGAGTTGGGATCCCACTGGTTGGCACAACAAGAAAATCAACGGGCAATGGCTGTACAACCGCTCGCACTTGATCGGCTTTCAATTGTCCGGGGAAAACAATAACCCGAAGAATTTAATGACGGGTACCCGCGAACTGAATTCGCCTTTGATGCAAGCGCATGAAGATGACATTGCCCATTACTTGAAACAATCGACCAGTCATTACGTCCGCTATGAAGTCACCCCAGTTTTTCGCGGTGATGAGCTGTTAGCTCGCGGCGTGGCGATGCGGGCGCAATCTATCGGCGATAACACGATCCGCTTTAATGTTTATATTTTTAACGTCCAATCAGGCGTGACATTAAATTATTCGGATGGCGCTAGCCAGATCCAATAATTTTAGAAATTCCGTCTCTAGGCCGACGCTTGCTCGGATCAATCTCGGTATGATAAAGTCGAGTCTTCTTATGGAGGAGTTTAGCATGACAAAACAAACCACGACCAAAGGCATCGACAGTCAAACGGCGATCAGCTTTTGGCATCAAAATGAACATCGCGCGCGCTTAACGGCTTTGGGTATTGCCGTGGTGATCGCAGCGCTGGCGTTGCCGATCATGTTGTCAGAATATTCGGATGGCTTAGCGGCAGTGTCCTATTTATTAGGCACAGGCATTGGCGTGATGTTGATCATCGCGCCACACTTAGGCCGCACGAAACACAAGCATCGCCGGGTGTTGATTTCAACGTCAGCGCGCCAATTAGCCCAACAAGAATTCAACGCTTATCACAAGGCCCATGCGATCGGCATGATCTTCGGCATTTGGATGTGTATTGCGTCGATTGCCCCTGCCGTGATGCTGAATGACAGCCTCGGCGCTGCTAGTTTTATGATTTTTGTGGCGATCGGTGTCTTCTTCTTAGTTTACGTGAACTTGATCAGTGGGGCTTATCGGCGCTTGACCAAAGAACACGCTCGGTTGAATTAGCGTCAATCGATTCTGTCAGGATTACTCACATTGAATTTTAATTTTTAAACGCCGCTGGGTCGGCGTTTTTTTGTGCTTTCCGAACGTTTCATACAAGCAGAAATCGGTTTCAACAGCAACTAGACCAAAAACCGGGTTTACAATGACAAAAACTGTTGGAACGCATGATTCAGGAGGATACCAATATGAGTATTGCCAACACTGCCTTTGTGATTTTAGCCAGCGTCTTAGTTTGGTTCATGACGCCAGGACTCGCCTTTTTCTATGGTGGGCTGGTGTCCAAACGCAATGTCGTCAATACCATGCTGTCAGTGTTTTATATCACTGGCATCGCGATTTTACTGTGGGCGCTGGTCGGGTATGAACTCGCCTTTGGGCCTGACATCGGCGGGATCATCGGCAAAGTGCAAGGTTTATTTATGAACGGGGTGAACTTGACGAGCTTGCGACCGGATCATCTCAGCGTTGGCACTTTTGCGTTATTTCAAATGATGTTTGCGATCATCACGCCAGCTTTATTTATCGGCGCCGTGGTTGGACGGATGCGATTTTCATTTTTAACGTGGTTTATCGTGTTGTGGAGTGTGCTGATTTACTATCCACTGGTACATTTGATTTGGAGCCCGCACGGTTTGATGGCCGGTTGGGGTGTGTTGGATTTTGCCGGCGGGACAGTGATTCACATCAATGCCGGGATCACAGCGTTAGTATTGTCATATTTTCTCGGCGCTCGGCGATCCAAGCAAACGGCCCCGAACAACCGGCCTTGGGTGTTGTTAGGCACCGCGATTTTATGGATCGGCTGGTATGGATTTAACGCCGGTTCTGCTTTAGCTGCCAACACCACTGCTGTGAACGCTGCGCTCACCACCAGCTTGGCCGCAGCCAGTGCCTTGGTCACTTGGATGTGCTTGGATGTTTACAAACATGGCAAGCCGACGTTGATCGGCGTTTGTACTGGGGCGTTGTGCGGACTCGTTGGGGTGACCCCTGCTTGCGGGTATGTGACTTTGTTTGGGAGTTTCGTGATCGGCATCTGCGCGACGGCCACGAGTTATTTCTTCATCGAATACCTCAAACCGCGATTAAAAATCGATGATGCGCTGGATGCTTTCGGCTGTCACGGGATGTCTGGGATCGTCGGATCGATTCTCACTGGCGTCTTTGCGACGAAAGCCGCCAACCCTGCGATCCCAGAAAATGGTTTAGCTTATGGTGGCGGCTGGCATTTATTCGGGATTCAACTTGCTGGGACCCTGGTGACGATCCTACTCGTGGGCATCATGGCGATCGTGATCACCTTAGTCTTGAAGCATTTTATCCCGATGCGCGTCACGCAACATGATGAAGCCCTCGGTTTGGATCTTGCCGAACATGGTGAGGTTGCAGAACAAGGCGATGGCGATTCTGATGTCTTGCGTTATCCAGATGAATTCTTAGGTCAGATGCGCGGCTTTGATCCACGCTCGCCGAAATAAAAATGCTTCAAAATTGCCAAATGCAGAGATCCATTGCAAAATAATGATGTTGTCATCGTTGATTTGTGCAAGGAGGATAGACTCATGCAAGCATTTGGCCTCAACCATCTCAATGGACAATTTATGCAAGTGGAAATTCCTGACCCAGTCCCGCGCCACGGGCAGCTCGTCATTCAGCCTTTAGCCGTCGGGTTAAACAATCGCGATCGCGCGGAACGCTTCAATGCCCCAGATGGTCGCTTCACCATCCCCGGCCATGACGTTGCTGGCACGGTCGTTGATGCCGGCACCACTGATTTTAAAGTCGGCCAGAGGGTTTTGGCGCATACCGATCATGCGTATGCTGATTATGTATTAGCGACTCAAGATACTGCCGTGTTAATGCCGCAAAGTTTGAAAATGGATCAAGCCGCAGCGCTAGTGACGCCTGGCATCACCGCTTGGCGCATTGTCCATCGTTTTGCCACGATCGAACCTGGTCAAACAGTGATCGTTAAAGGTGCCAATGGTGGCGTCGGCGCGCTTGTGGTGCAACTGGCCACTGCCATGGGCGCTGATGTGATCGGCATCGCCTCGGCGCGTCATCAAGAAGCGGTGATCAAAGACGGGGCCTTGCGCGCAGTCCCTTACGACAATGCCGATTTAGTTTCCGTTTTGGCCAATGCCGGCGATATTGTGATCAATGTCGCCATGGATGGCGTTGGGTTTGCAGAAGACGTGGCGATGACGCGTTTAGGCGGCCAATTAGTGACGGTCGCGCATGTTGACGGCCGTGCTTCAGAAAAAGCCATCGATATCGTGCATGTGCATCCAGTCGCAGAACCTAGCGATGCGATTGCCTTAGGCGCTTTAGCCCCAGCTTTGGCGGTTGGTCAATTAAAAGTTCAATTAGCGGATGAATTACCTTTCAGTTTAGCCGGGGTGCAACAAGGTCATGAACTGTTAGGCCAACCGCATGACGGGCGCTTAGTGTTGGTCAAAGCCTAGAATCGGGGTATAATAAGGCCAATGAGGAGGCGCATTTCATGGCATTCAAAAAATTGCGCAACACCGCCACTAAAATCAAAGCCGACACCCCAAAGCCCACTATTGAAGGCACGGTTTACTCGATCGTCTTTGGCGCCACTGCCATTGCAGGCTTGTTGAGCTTTGGTGTGTACAAGTTATTGACCCCAGAGCGCGTTTTAGCCAAGAAAGCTAAAGCCACTGTCGCCAAGCATCGCGAACAAGAAGACAAATAGGTATCAGCTGACCACCGCCTCAACGCGGTGGTTATTTATTTGGGTATAAGGCACTTTCAGGTGCGTTCTTGCACGCTTAAAAATTTAAGTATAAATTAGATACTATAATTTAATTAGTGAAGGAGCGCTTATGTCCATTTTAGAAACCATTAACCAACCTGCAGACTTACGCGATCACAGCGTGGCCGAACTCCAACAACTCGCCGAAGAAATTCGTCACGTCTTGTTGACCAAAGTTTCAACCACTGGCGGACACGTCGGCCCAAATTTAGGCTCAGTTGAACTCACCATTGCCTGGCATCGCGTGTTTAATTCTCCACACGACAAAATTGTTTTCGATGTGTCGCATCAAAGCTACACCCATAAGATTTTAACTGGTCGCAAACAGGCTTGGCTTGATCCTGATCATTACCATGATGTCTCAGGATTTACCGAACCCCGTGAATCAGAACATGACTTTTTCACCATTGGGCATACCTCAACTAGTGTCGGCTTAGCGTCTGGGTTGGCGTTGGCTCGCGATGATCAAAACACCCATGATCACATTACTGCCGTGATCGGGGATGGCTCCATGTCTGGTGGGTTAGCTTATGAAGCGTTAGACAACGCCGCGGTGTTGAATCGCCAATTGTTGATCGTGGTCAATGATAACCAATGGAGTATCGCTGAAAACCACGGTGGCATTTACCAAAACCTGGCCGAATTGCGCAAAACTAACGGCGAAGCATCCAACAACTTGTTCAAAGCCCTCGGTTTAGATTATCGCTATGTCGCCGATGGCAATGACATTCAAAGTTTGATCGACGCCTTTGAAGCCGTCAAAGATATCGACCATCCTTTGGTATTACACATCAACACGCAAAAAGGGCGCGGTTTTAAACCTGCGCTTGAAAATGAAGAAGCCTGGCACTGGCATGTCCCATTCAATTTACCTGATGGCTCACCGAAACATGTTTCAACTGGGGAAAACTACTGGGATCTGATTTTGGCTGATTTAGATGAACATGTCCAACATGGCGTCCCGATTTATGCCATGAACGCGGCCGTCCCTGGTGGTTTTCATTTGAAAGACTGGGCCGCCAAGTATCCGAAGCGCTATATCGATGTCGGCATTGCCGAACAAGAATCCATCACTTTAGCTGCCGGGATGGCCAAAGGCGGTTTACGCCCGGTCGTCTTCCACTCTGCTACCTTCTTGCAACGCGCCTATGATCAACTGTCTCACGATTTAGGTATCAATTCCTTGCCAGTCGTGATGTTGATCAACGGCGGCCGGATCTCTGGCGGTGATCCCACCCACCAAGGTGATTTAGATCAAGCTGAATTAGCCAATATTCCAAACTTGACCTATCTGGCGCCAACCACGAAAGAAGATTTAATCGCGCAACTCGACTGGGCCTTGGCGCAAACTGATGGCCCAGTTGCCATTCGCGTGCCAAGCAACGGCGTGCACTCTGATCCCTTAGCACCAGATTTTGCCCCAACAAAAATGCACATCCTCCATCATGGCACCCAAATCGCTTTAATGGGCCTGGGTTCCATGCGGCCACTGGCAGAAACTGTCTTAGGCAAATTATCCGCCCAAGGCATCGATGCCACTTTGATCGATCCACGTAGCACCAACACCTTAGATCCTGAAGCCTTGGATCAGCTTCGTGGTTTCCACAAGTTAGTGGTCACCATGGAAGAAGGCACGCTAGACGGGGGCTTCGGGCAAAAAATCGCGGCTTACTACGGCCCAACAGATGTCAATGTGCTAACTTTAGGCGCCCAACGTCGTTTCAACCATAACGAAACTCGTGACGCGTTGCTCAAAGAATTCAACTTAACGCCTGACACTGCCACGCAAGCCATTTTAAACGCGCTGAAAGAAATTTAATTCAAAGCAGCTTCTCGTCTCTCATCGACGGGAAGTTTTTTATTTACCTGCGCGAATATTGTGCGATAATGGTGGCGGAGGATTCATCGATGAAAAACTGGCAACCAGTGCCACACTTTGGGGTAAAAGTGCTGGCGACGTATTTATTGGGGTATCTGGCAACCAACCTGACCGTATTTGCGATCACGTGGCAGGCAAATTTAAGTGCCAACACCGCAAATAACCTGATGAAGTTAAGTTGTGCACTCACCCTTTTGGCGTTATCGCGATGGTGGTTACATCTACCATTGTTTAAGCGTCCGCAACATGTCAGCAAAGCTGCGCTGATTGTGTTGATGATCATCAGCTTGAATCTGGTTACCCCCAATCTTCATTGGGGGTTGTTTGCGACCGCACTCGTTAACAGTTTATGCGTCGGATTACTTGAAGAAGCCACCAGTCGTGGCCCGATTTTATTTTGGTTATGGTCGAAAACACCAAGTCGTTGTTCGCCTTACTGGTGGACTGCCATCACCAGTGGCATTGGATTTGGCTTGTTACATTTGACTAATTATGTTGCTAACCCTGACTGGATTCAAATCTTGATTCAAGTCGGATACGCCGCCGTCATTGGTTTTACGTTCGCAGGATTATTCATGTATACCCACAATTTGTGGTTTACGATCATCGCGCATTCTGGGTTTGACACCATCTCTGGCATGAACGAGGTCACGGTTTCTCATGTCGGCTGGAATGTGCCAGAGGTTGCCAGCTTGTTATTGGTTGTCACTGTCTGCTTATTAATCGGGATTTGGCTCATGAAACAACTCACTGGCAAACATCATGACTTGCAATTTTAAATCACAAAAGCGACCAGCCGTAGCTGATCGCTTTTTGTTAGGCGCCTTGAATCGACAAGCCGTCGATCAAGTCTTCATATTCTGCCCCGGTCAACAAACGACCGCGAGTTTTGATCACACCGTCGACTAATACGATTGGAAAACCGTCTAGCCCGTCATGCACAGCTTCGAATCTGACTTGGGCATTGGGAATTCGCAAGATATCGTTGCGGTCACGAATCACGATCGCTTCAAATTCAACACTGGGAATCGCGCCATTGGTCGCCAGCAGTTGAAATAAAGGCCAATCTGGTGATTTTTCTTCTGGTGGAACGCAACTGACAATTTTCATGCGCAAACACCTTTAAAAATCAGACCACTCGTCATCATCGTGATAATCTTCTTCGTCATGCGGTTCTTCTTCAAAGTGTGGCGTCGACTTTGGCGCTAATGGCATCAAGAAATACAACACGATGTAAATGCCCAATCCGGTGCCATACCCGAAAAAGACCACGGCGAAAATGATCCGAAAAATCACAGGATCAATGCCAAAATATTCTCCTAAGCCGCCACAAACGCCGGCGATCACACTGTTGGTCCGCGAGCGCTCTAACTTGCGATAATTATTGTTACCTGCCATGAACGCCACCTCCTAGTGAGAACATTATAGCATGCACACTGTGAAAACTTTAATCCGACCCTGGACTTAATTTGGGAATAATCGGTGAACAATTGAAGCCACTGGTTCAATGCGCGAAACCATCCCCGCAATTTGTCCAGCCATCAACGTCCCGTGTTCAACGTCGCCGGCAATCGCCCGGCCTAAGCTACCATCCAACAGGCCATGCAATACTTTCGCATCGGCACCACTGGCTTCGGCTTCAAAGTACTTTGCAGTCAATGAATTTTGCAAACAGCGCACCGCATCGCCTAACGCATGTCCCGTGACCACAGTACTGGTGTCGCCTGCTTGAATCACCGCTTGTTTGTACGCATCAGAAATTGGTGTTTCTTCAGCAGTTAAGAACGCGGTGCCGACTTGCACGCCAACGGCACCAAGGGCTTGCATCGCAAGAACTGATTTCGCATCGATGATCCCACCAGCTGCAAACACTGGTAGGTCAACAGCATTGATCACTTGTTGCACTAAGGACAGCGTGGTTTGCGTACCGATGTGCCCGCCTGACTCCATGCCTTCTGCGACTAAGGCATCCACGCCTAATGCAGCCATTTTTTGCGCGACTTTTACATTTGGGATCACGGCGATCACTTTAGTCCCGATGGCTTGCAACTGTTGAGCAAAGCGCTTCGGCGAACCAGCACTGGTGGTCACAGCTGGCACAGGATGGGCTAACAAGTAAGTCACCATGTCGACAATGTTGGGCTGTTGCAACATCAAATTCACAGCAAAAGGTTGATCGGTGCCTGCACGAATTTCGTCGATTTGTTCAGCAAGTTGTTCAGTTGTGAGCCCGGCTGTGGTCAACACGCCTAGACCGCCAGCCTTGGCCACGGCAATCACCAATTGTGGCGTTGAAATCTGAGCGAGGGCGCCTTGAATCAAGGGATATTTTGTTCCTAAAACGTTAGTCATATATGGGTCCTTTCGTGAGCGTATTCTACGATAAGAATACCCGTGTTCACGCGAAAACGCCACCATTTTTAATTTGTCTACGTGGTGTGACACGTGTTTGCCAAACGTGAATTATGAGCGTAAAATGGTGAACGTTGTTTTTCTCTCGTTAACGAAAGTGAGTCTTGAATTTATGCAGCGAAAACTCTCTGCCCGCCACATGCAAATGATTGCTTTAGGTGGCACAATCGGTGTCGGCCTGTTCATGGGCGCGACCTCTACAATTAAATGGACCGGTCCATCAGTCTTATTGGCATATGGTATCGCCGGTATTTTCTTATATTTGATCATGCGCGCCTTAGGGGAAATGTTATACGTTGATCCCGCCACTGGTAGTTTTGCCAAATTTGCCAGCGAATACATGCATCCAGTCTTTGGCTACCTCACCGCTTGGAGCAATGTTTTCCAATTCGTGGTGGTCGGGATGTCCGAAATGATCGCGATCGGTGAATACTTTAAATTCTGGTGGCCAAACCTCCCTGGTTGGTTGCCTGGACTGATCGCCATCACCACTTTAGTCTGCGCGAACTTGATCTCCGTGCGCATGTTTGGCGAAATGGAATTTTGGTTCGCCTTGATCAAAGTGGTGACGATAATTTTAATGATCGTTGCCGGACTCGGCGTTATTATTTTCGGGATCGGGCACGGTGGCAAGCCAGTCGGGATTTCGAATTTATGGACGCATGGTGGCTTCTTCACTGGCGGCGTTAAAGGTTTCTTCTTTGCCTTAGCGATCGTGCTAGGTTCTTATCAAGGGGTCGAATTGCTCGGCATCACAGCTGGCGAAGCGGAAAATCCGCGCCCGACTATTGTCAAAGCCGTCAAAGACACCGTTGGCCGGATCTTGATTTTCTACGTTGGCGCCATTTTTGTGATCGTATCGATTTATCCTTGGAATCAATTGTCTGCCATCGGCTCACCGTTTGTGCAAACTTTCTCTAAAATTGGCATCACCTTTGCCGCTGCCTTGATCAACTTCGTGGTGATCACTGCCGCATTATCCGGTGCCAACTCTGGCATTTATTCGGCCAGTCGGATGCTTTACACCCTAGCTGAAGAAAAGCAGTTACCGAAGAAATTCAAGCTCCTCAACCGTCATGGCGTGCCATTGTATCCCGTGTTGTTAGTCGGTTTGGGCATCGGGTTGGGCGTTTTGCTCAATGCGTTGTTGCCATTGATTGCACCAGCGGCTGGCAATGTTTTCGTGATGGTTTACTCCAGTTCCGTGTTACCCGGCATGGTGCCTTGGGTCGTGATCTTAGTGTCTGAAACCCAGTTCCGCAAAGTCCACGCCGATAAAATGGCACAACATCCTTTCAAAATGCCAGGCGCGCCTTACACCAACTACTTAACGCTGGCTTTCTTAGCGTTAACGTTGGTCTTCATGATCCTGAATCCTGAAACTCGAATCTCACTAGGGATTGGCGTCATCTACTTGGTAATCATCGTCTTGATCTACTTCAAAAAACATCATCATCGTGCCGCCTAACGACGTAAAATGCCGACCACTCTGATAACTGAGTGATCGGCATTTGTTATTTCACAGATAATATGTTTTGTTGAATCACCGGATTATTGGGCAGGACGCCACTGGTGGTCACCTTCACACGCTTATCGCTGACGTGCAAATGTAAGTAGTGCGATTTACCGACCAGCATGTTCACAGAGTCTTCAAATTGGTAAGTGTCTTTGCCGCTTTGAAGCGTCACTTCATAGTGATACCCATTATGGCGTTCTTCCACGCGTGTCACTTTGGTAACAACCCCTGCATAAGTATGTCGACCAAACGAAGCAAAGCCAGTCCAAATCAACGCGACCATGATAATTGCCGGCCACCGGAGTTTTTGCCAAGTCGTGCGTTTGGCGTCTGGAAACATCGCAAAGTCAATGAACATCGCCCCAACCAACGCTGCGGCGACGCCTAACATGGTTTGATTCAACAACAAGTAACAAGCCGCCGCCATCACGAAAAATAAAATTCCAACGACACCGAAGATATTTTTCCAAGGAATCGTGCGCTTTTTCTCCATAAGCTAGCTCTGTTTCGTGGCAATGTACGGGGAAACCATATTCGCTAACGCTTCGATATTGCGGGTTTGAATGTAAACCCGCCCGCGCCCAGTAAACCGGTTGACCAAGCCTTCGCCAGTGGTAAAGCCAAAGGTACCGCTCGCCACTTCAATTGAATATTGCAAACTCGTTTGCCAAGCCACCACGTGGGTATTGTCGATCAGATAATCATGGCTGCCATCAAGGTCGATCGCCAAAAGATCTCCATATGCACTGACAAGCATCGTGCCAGTGCCGCTGGTTTGCATCACAAATAGCCCACCAGTGCCGCCGAACAAGGCTTTGCCAACATGTTGGCGAATCATTTGGTAACTGGTGCCCGCATCCCCAGCTAAAAAGGCGCCAGTGTTCAAGCACCACTGTGAATCATCATGCAAATCCAGCGCTTGAATCGCGCCAGGATTACCAGGGGCAATCCCGAGTTCCCCGCCTTGCTGCGTCCCACTAGCCGTCGTGATGAAAAAACTTTCGCCACTGGTCATACTGCGCGCTGCGGCTTTCAACATCCCACCGAGGCCTTTGGACCCATTGGCATTCATCCGCCCAGATAATTCGACACCGCCGTTATGATAAACCATCGCGCCGGATTCGATTTGCACACTATCGCCGCGATTTAAACTGATCGTCACTAACGGAAACGTGCCACTGCCTAATGTTTGATATTCCATATTTTATTTTCTCCCCAAAATCGTTTCACGAATTTTCCACCACTCGTAACCGAACAAGCTAAACATTGCGAAACTTGGAATGATCACCAGCCAGCGATGTAGCCAAACCGAAATCAACAGCAACACGAAGAAGCCGATGGCAAACACCAAAAACCAGCGCACTTTCTTCAAATATTCCTGTTGTAAAGCTGGCGTCCATTTCATGCGCGCGCCTCCAAATCCTTTTCAAGTTGGTCAGTCACTTGCGCGATCACCACATCACTGGGCTGAAATTGAAAATTATCGGTGTGCGCCAACTGCCAATCTATGCGCCCATACTTCGGCGTTAATTCCGCGATCTCAGCGTCTCCGTAGCCAAGTTGCTCAGCCAAGGCCCACATTTTGGTCAATAAGCGCTTTTTATGGCGAATTCGTTGATCAAAAAATAATTGTAAAAGGATCAACCAACCGATTTCGACTAACCAGCCATACCAATGCAACGAATCGACAATGAACACATAGATCAAGATAGCAACAATGATCCCAATTGCTACCCCAAAGCGATTCACCCACTCAGTTTTCATAGTGACTCCTTTTTGAATGCACGCCTAGCTGTCACGAACAAGCTCACGCCAACGACCACAAACAACACCACAAAAGCAATCATGGCACCGTTCAATGCAGCACTGCGCATTAAGGACCACACCATGACACCAGCTAAGGCAAAACATCCCAACCCAACCACGACGACCAACATCGCCAATACCCGTCGCAAGAAGCCATTTGGTCCAGTCCAAACATAACGCCAAACATATGCAAGCGTAGCACCAGCCAAAATCGTCAGCGCACTTTTCATTGTTCTGCCCATGAATCCGTGTCGTCGACTGGTGGATTTTTCGTCGGCAAGATCTCGATCACTAGCGTCACCAAACCGATGGCTAAGGTAATCAGAGATGATAGCGTGGTGTGCCCATTTAATACCACCGGCACCAAAGCCGCCGCGACTTGTAACACCACAAACACGCCCCAGTGTACCCCAGCATCACGAAACCGACGCACGGCAATGGCCAAACCCGGCAATAAAATCGCCAAACCAAACAATAAGGCAATCAAAATTGGGCCAAGCAATGCCGTGAACAAAATCGTGGGATCTTTGCCCACGGTGCCAAAGCCAACGAAGCCGATCACGATCGCCCAAAAAATAATCGTCAACAATGTTTGCCACAGCGTCCACCACCAGAACTCCCGCCGGGTACTGCGCCCAGTAAAGTTCACGTAATTGCTGAAAAACGCCGGAATCGCGACGAGCCCACCCGCCCCGTAAAAATGGTTCCCTGTTTGTGAAACGATCGCATCACTAGCCTTTTTTGCCATGGTGTTGCCTCCCAAAGTCTCACTGATTTTTTATTCTATTGTTAGTTTACGCCCTAACGTATGCGTTCACAACGAACAAAAATGTCACTTGACCCCACAATTACCGCCGAATACTGAAACCAAAATGTGGCATATCAATATCATAATAATGCTTCACAATTTTGCCGCGTACCAACATGCCATTGCGGATCGCGACGTTCATCGACGCGCAGTTATTATCGCGAATGATCGACCAGACTTCTGGAATCAACAAGTGATTAAAGGCATATCGCTTAGCGCCTTGAGCAGCTTCACTCGCATAGCCTTGATGCCAGTAATCGCGTTGAAGCAAATAACCGATTTCAACCACATCTTGATTTTGCCAGCGTTGAATCGTCAAGCCACATTGGCCGATAAACTCACCCGCCTTGGTTTCGACTGCCCACAGGCCAAAGCCATCTTCGCGATAACGCCTGAGTTGATTATTCAGCCAAGCATCCACTTCGTCATCTGAGAAGGCATGCGCATAAGCGTACATCGCTTGTGCATCTTGCAATGTGCGCGCTAAGTTTGACCGATCAGACTGGTTGAGTTGCCGGACCACCAGGCGTTCAGTTTGATAAATCACCGGCGAGTTGGTCATAGTCCAATCCCACACGCCGAGTTCCTCATCAAATTGTTTTTGTGTTAAGTGAAACCCGTGGCGCTGATAAAACTGTTTGGCTCGCCGGTTTTGATCGAACACATTTAAGGTGATCACCGGATGCCGGCTTTGTAACTGCGTCAGTAATTGCGTACCTAATCCCCGATCACGATAAGTCGAATCGATAAAGATGCCCGCCAAATAATTGTCTTGCATCCCCGCAAAACCGACGATTTTCCCTTCAACTTGTGCTACGGTCAGTTCCGCTTGTGGCATCAGTTGTTTAACCATCGCAAAATTTTCCTGCCAATAACGTGCTGGCACAAAACTGTGCGCCTCCAGATTGCTGGCCAACCAAATCGCCATGATGTCATCCAACTGTTGCGCACTCACTTCAGTTAATGTCGTGATCATTTTTGCCCACCTCCTATGGGTAGCATACCGATAAATTTCATCACTTGCCAAAAAAAATCTTCATAAACTTCAAGATGTAGCTTGTAATCTTCATCGATTCGTCGTATATTCATATCTTGTAATATTAATATGTTTTTACGTGAATATTTAAAAAGGAGGTCCCCATGGTCAAACATCGCGTGTTGGATCAACAAAAAGTCCTCGCGACTGCCGGTATGATGGCCAGCGAATCAGGCGTTGCCAATTTAAACTTCAAAGCTTTAGCTGCGCGCTTGGACATTCGCTCGCAATCCCTTTACAACTATTATCCCAATATTGAAGCCGTGATCGAAGCACTTGGCGCTGATTTTCTCGGGCAACTCGATACGCAATTGACGCATGGCTTGGTCGGCTTATCTGGTGTCGATAGCTTGAAACGTTTTGCCGAAATCAGTCATGATTATTTTGATTCGACTGGCAATCGGGTGCAATTGCTGTATTACGTGCACCGCTACGCTGAAGTCAGCCCGTTCGTCCAATCGATGCAAGCCGTCATCGATTTGCTCAAACGCTTAGTCGCTGGCGTTCACTTGCATCACATGTCCCAAGAAGCTTACGTCCAAGGGTTCATCTCCAGTGTTTTAGGCTTTACGGTGCTTGAAATCATGAATTATCTGCCTGGCATCGACCGCGACGTGAACTACCATCAAATGCTGCAACTTTATTTAGACGAGGTTCAAAAATGATTAAAGACGAATTCAAATTTATCCGCCACAACAAGCTCATTATGTTGTCGGTGATCGTGATCATGTTCATCCCCTTTTTATACGCAATCTTCTTCTTGAAATCCGTATGGGATCCATATGGTGACACGCAATCTTTGCCAGTCGCAGTCGTCAACAATGACGTGCCAGTCGATTACCAAGGCAAAACGTTAGACGTCGGCGTGCAAACCGTCAAAAAGCTCAAACATAACGACCAACTCGGCTGGCAATTTGTCTCTGCTGCCAAAGCCGCTGACGGTTTGAAGCATGACAAGTACTACACCGTCGTCACCATTCCCAAGAACTTTTCCAAGAATGCCGCAACGGTTTTAGATGCACATCCGAAGAAAATGCAACTGAAATACACCACCAACGACTCGCTGAACTATTTGTCGCAAGTGATTTCTGGCATCGGTGTGGACAAACTCGACAAACAGATCCGCGCCAACGTCACCAATGCTTATGCCAGCGCCGTGTTTGACCAAATCAAAACCGTCGGCAAAGGCTTCTCTAAAGCCGCCAGTGGTGCCACGCAATTGTCTGATGGCACAGCCACTTTAGACGACGGGGTTTCTCAATACACAGTCGGCGTTTCTAAAGTCAACAAGGGTGTGCAAACCTTAAAAGTCAGCGTTAAGCCGTTGACCTCAGGCGTGCAACAACTTGCAGACGGCGGCAATCAACTTAAAGCTGGCATTGGCCCATTAACTTCTGGCGTGCAACAACTTGCCAATGGGGGTAACCAACTGAAAGCTGGCGTTGGCCCGTTAACTTCAGGGGTCCAACAACTCGCAAACGGTGGGAATCAACTTAAAGCTGGCGTTGGCCCATTGACTTCAGGCGTCCAACAACTCGCAAACGGCAGCCAACAATTGCAAGCTGGCGTTAAGCCTTTGACTTCCGGTGTGCAACAGCTCACTGATGGTAGCCAACAATTACAAGCCGGCGTTGAACCCTTGGCTGCTGGCGCTTCGCAATTAGTTAACGGCGCCGTTTCATTGAAGACTGGTACCGCCAAACTCAACAAAAACGTTTCCCCGTTAGCCGCAGGCGTGAGCCAATTAAGTGATGGCGCCAACAACCTCAACACTGGCATCCAACAATACACCAGCGGGACAAGTGATTTAGTTTCAGGCGTGAAACAATTGCAAACCGCCAACAATACTGGCGATGCCAAAACGAAAACCCCGGCGATTACCGACAGTATTGCTCAGTTAGCGCAAGGTAGCGATACCTTGAACCAAGGCGCTGGTGCTTACGTTGCTGGCGTCAACCAATCCTTCAACACGATTCGTGGCGGCATCTCCCAGATTCAAGCTGGTGTGAAAACCAACTCCGAACAAGCGAGCGCAACGAGCAAAAAAATTACTGCCGATATCACGCAACTGACCCTTTTGGCCAAAACCAAATATGGCCAAGATACCCAGCTCAATCAAGCGATCGCTGACTTGACGAGTCAACTCAAGACCTTATCGACGCAACAAGCCAACAGCACGGCAACGTTGAATGCTGGTTTGCAAGCGATGGCTGCTGGTTTATCGACGCAAAATACCGATTACAACAAGTTAACTGCTGGCGCTGATCAATTGACCGCAGGCGCCAAGTCCTTAGCCACTGGCGCAACGGCGTTAAACAAAGGCTATCAAACCTTCACAGCTGGTTTAAACAGTGCCGTTGCTGGCGGTGACAAGTTGTTGGCAAACAATGAGACGTTGACCAACGGGGCGGCGACGCTCAACGGTGGCTTAGCCCAAATCAATCAACAAATTCCAACCTTGACCGCAGGCGTTGCGCAATTAGATGATGGTGCCGGTCAACTGCAAGGTGGCCTCACCGAACTCAACGGTAAAGTCCCGGCCTTAACGAACGGTGTCAACCAATTGGCTGATGGCCTCAACACCTTAAATGGTAAAACGCCAGCCTTAGCCGGTGGCGTTAACCAATTAGCTAATGGCTTAACCACCTTAAACGGTAAAACGCCAGCCTTGGCCAATGGTGTTAACCAACTGTCATCTGGCCTCAACACCCTGAACGGCAAGACGCCGGCGTTAGCTAGTGGCGTCAACCAACTTTCATCTGGGCTTAACACCTTGAACGGGAAGACCCCGGCTTTAGCTAGCGGCGTTAACCAATTAGCATCAGGTCTGAACACCTTAAACATCAAGACCCCAGCCTTGGCTAGCGGCGTTAACCAGCTAGCGGATGGGACTAGCCAATTAGATGACAAGTCCAAACAGTTAACGGATGGCACTGGCCAGCTCAAAGACGGTTCCAAGACCTTGGCCACGAGCTTGTCTGCTGGTGCCAAGCAAGTCAACGGCATTAAGTTGACCAATGAAACGGCCAAAATGTTTGCCGCACCGACCCACACCACGCAAAAGCATTATAGCTATGTCTCAAACTACGGGCATGCGTTAGCGCCTTACGTTTTATCCTTGGCGTTATATGTTGGGGCGTTGGTCTTCAACTTCGCTTATCCAATTCGCAAAGTGTCCCATAAAGATGGCACGCCAACGCAATGGTTTGCGTCTAAAGTCGTGCTCGGTGGCTTGGTGGCGATCGGCATGGCGGTCATCGAAGCCAGCTTGATCATGCTCGGCGGCTTGACTGTTGATCACGTCGGGTTGTTCTATGCCTTAGCGATCGTCTTCTCGCTCACGTCGATGTATTTTGTCATGATGCTGTCGATGGCCTTTGATAACCCTGGGCGGTTCGTGGCGATGATCATGTTGATGCTGCAACTCGGCGGTGCTGGTGGGACCTTCCCATTGGAAATCACCAACAGCTTCTACAATGCGATCCATCCGTTCTTGCCGATGAGCTACTCGGTATTAGGCTTCCGCCAAGCGATCACCGGCGGGATCTACTCCGGCTCTGTGGCCAACTGCTTTGGCTTCTTGATCGGCTTTGCAATTTTAAGTCTCCTATTATTATGGGTCGCGATGCAGATCTTGCAAAAACGACATTTAATGGGCATCTCTCAACTCGACGATAATCAAAAGCTCCAAGACGTCGAAAAATAAGCATCTAAAAAGCGTGTTGCTTGCCAGAAAAAGGTAAGCAACACGCTTTTTGATCACCGCGTAAACGTGCGCGTGAGCTTGTCGACCACTTGTCCATCACGCGTATGGAATTGCACCGTGATGGTTTTGTCATCGAAGTCGACTGTCGCATAAGTGCCATGTAGCGGCGCAAATTCACCGCGCGGTTGCGAAATCGAGCCCGGATTTAACACGATCATGTGGTCATGTTGTTCCACACCGAGTTGATGGGTGTGGCCGAACAACACCAGATCCGCATGCGCTTCACGCCCCGCTTGAATCAACACATCCAGCGTCCAATTCACATTGAAGCGATGACCATGCGTCATGAACACTTTCAACCCGGGAAAGTCTGCGGTACGCGTCAACGGGAACGCCGGATCAAAATCCATATTCCCAGTCACTGGCTGATAGGTTTCAAAAATTTCATCATCTGCTGGCAACTCTGAATCCCCGCAGTAAAAATACCCATCGGCATCAGGTTGTTGCTGTTTGGCGATCATCCGCAAAATTTGTTTATCGCCGTGCGTATCACTGACCACAACTAATCGCATACATCATTCCTCCTAGCCTTTAAACCAACCATCCCAACGTGCTTCCAGCTTGCGCAAGGCGTCGCCGCGGTGTGACACTTGATTTTTCTCATCAGGGGTCATTTGCGCCATGGTTTTGCCAAATGCGGGTAAGTAGAAATACGGATCATAACCAAAACCGTTGTCACCTTGTGGGATCCCGACGATCATGCCATCGACTTGACCGCGCACGACCAGATCTTCATCAGGTTTGCCAGGACGGGCAAGGGCTAACACGCTGACAAAATGCGCATGCCGCTGATCCGCTGGCACTTCTGATAATTCTGAAATCAACTTGGCATTGTTGGCCGCATCATTGTGCCCCTTACCTGCATAACGCGCGGAGAATACGCCTGGCATGCCGTCTAAGGCGTCGACTTGTAGCCCAGAGTCATCGGCGAGCACTGGCAACTCTAAAGCCTGCGCATAGCCGTCTGCCTTTAAGCGAGCATTTTCTTCAAAAGTCGCCCCAGTTTCTTGGACACTGGGCAATTCTGGAAAATCAGCCAATGATTTCACCGCAACACCAAGTTTATCAAACATCACCGCGATTTCTCGCACTTTGCCGGCGTTCTTGGAGGCAACCACCACAGTTGTTGGCAAGCTGGTGACCACATCGGTTGGCAAATCAGAAATCGTCACGCGATCGGCATGGATGGCTTGGCCCATCCAGTCGCTGGCAATAGTTTCAAACATTGAAGCGGAGCCTGTGGTGTGATACTCACGCAAGGGGTTTGGGTTATCGGTATTGGCTAAATCAAAATAGTCCAACAACATCGACACTTCACTGACAGTTTCTGCACCTGAATCAATCAAGGTGACATTGGGCCCCATGACATTTTGGATCAATGGGCGCAACAGTGGGTAGTGGGTGCAGCCCATCACCAAGGTGTCGATGCCCAAGCGCTTCATCGGCTGTAAGCCTTCTGCGACCACTTTTTTGGCGACCGCTGAATGGGCTTCGTTAGATTCGACGACTGGGACAAATTTCGGTTGCGCCATGCTGGTCACTTTGGCACGTGAATCTTTGGAGCGGATGGCTTTGGCATAGGCATCTGACTTCACCGTGCCTTCGGTTGCAATGACGCCGATATGCCCATTTTTGGTGGAACGCAACGCTGCGCGACTACCTGGTAAAATGACGCCGACGACTGGGATCGACAACTTGGCGCGCAAATCATCTAAGGCAGCCGCGGTGGCTGTGTTGCAGGCGATCACCAACATTTTAATATGCTTAGCGAGTAAAAAGTTGACCATTTGCCAGGTGAAGGCGCGAACTTGCGAAGCCGGCCGGGGCCCATAAGGCAAGCGGGCTTGGTCGCCTAAAAAAATAATGTTTTCGTTGGGAAGCTGCCGCAGTGCCTCAATGACCACGGTCAGTCCACCAACGCCGGAATCGATAAATCCGATCGGTTGCTTATTCATAAGTGCGCTCCCTTCTTGAATCTACATTATACACCCTAAAAAAATTCAAGTCGCATGATAGCGGCGTTTTGGCTATAATAGAACAGACAGCGCATAGCGCAAAATTAGGAGGCGCCTCATGGCCAATAGCTATAAAGATTTGTTAAACCTGTCTGCGACTGGACCATTATTCGGTCAGTTGATGTTGCGCGACTTATTACTCCCTGATTTGTTGGGCCAAGAAACTGAAAGTATTACATATTGGGCCGGCCGCTCGTTGGCGCGCCGCTTACCCGTCGTCGAAGATGATTTAACCGAATTGTTTGCGCGCGTTGGCTTTGGCATTTTGACACCAGCCACCAGCAAGCGCCATCAGCGCATGTACACCTTAAGCGGCACGACTGTTGAAACCCGCATCGCCAACTTTGAAGCGCCAGACTTTCGTATTGAAGCAGGGTTTTTGGCCCAAAGCTTGCAACAAGAACTCGGCTGCGTCGTGGAAGCGCACGAAACCGTTGATCGGCATAAAAAAACGATCACTTTAACCGCTGTGATCGATGAAAAAACGCCCCAACCTAAAACTGAAAGTCATATCAGTTTAGCGGAACTGTAAATAAGTTTGGCCTAGACATCACAGTCTAGGTTATTTTTTGCGTAAAGGCACAACAAATCCACGAAACAGGTGTCCATTTCGTGGATTTGCGGCTTTGACGCCGATTTGATTACGTTTATACAGTTTTCTCACAATTCAAGTACGTTTCTGCGAGCCTTGGCTTCTTAGGCCTTAACCCTTTGGTCGCTAATAGGCTTTGCACTGCCTTTCGCGCACAGGCGTCGACTGGCTTCCCACGTTACCGTGAGGGCAAATCTCCCGGCGGTTGCTTGGTTTGAGTCCACAACGGGGACCCTTCTATGCCGGCACTCTGGAACTGAAGATCTAGCGGCGCTCGACAGTTAAGCCCAGTCGCTACGGGATTGTCTTCACAGTTTAGCGGGCACTTCCGCCCGTCGCGAAGTGGTACGGGTGACCTGCGCTAAGCCACTCACTCCTCATGGATATCGTCCTCATGATAGCGTCTCCAAAAACTAATGTCAAGTACTTTTTGTTACCGATTTCAAAAAAATTAGGCAAACGAAAAGCCGAGACTTTGATCTCGACTTTTCAATCAGCAAGTGCCTATGCGGTGTACTTGTTGAGGATCTCGTTGAGTTGATCTTTGGTATGGTAACCAACGATTTTTTCAACCACGTTGCCGTCTTTTTTCACCAGCAAGGTTGGGATTGCCATGATGCCAAAGCTTTGTGGGGTGTTTGGGTTTGCGTCGACATCCATCTTCACAAACTTCACATCTTGGCGATCGTTCGCCAAAGATTCTACCACTGGGCTTTGCATCCGACAAGGACCACACCAGGTCGCCCAAAAATCAGTGAGCGTCACACCGGTGCCAGTCACAGTTTCAAAGTTTTGATCCGTAACAGCTTCTACCATTGTGTTTGCCTCCTCTTACTTTTCGTAACTTAATCATACCACGTTGACCCAGAAAATGCCATTACCTTGGATACAATTGATTTGTGCTGTCATTCCCTCAAATCATTGATCTTGCAGGACCCAATAGCGGGCGAAGCTTTTTTCTACTATTAAACGGTCAACTTGCCACAATTATTTAAACTGGACGATGGTCGCGCCTGACCCACCGGCATTTTGCGGTGCAAAGCCGAACTTCTTGACTTGACGGTTGCGTTGCAAGTATTGGGTGACCCCGTTGCGAATCGCACCAGTGCCTAACCCGTGCACAATGGTGACTTGCGCATAACCAGCTAACAAGGCTGCGTCGATATATTGATCCAAGTTGGTCATCGCTTCTTCATAGCGTTGACCGCGTAAATCCAACTTCGTCGATGGGCCAGTTGCGCCTTTGACCACCGTCACGCGGCGTTTAGGCGTTTGCGATTTCTCTGGTTGGACTTTTTCGATTTCGTTAGTCGCCAAAGTCATGCGCATGATGCCGACTTGCACTTCCCAATGTTTGTCGTCAACTTGCTTCAACAATTCACCAGTTTGGTCATAAGCTAAGACTTTTACCGTGTCGCCGCGATGTAAGGCTTGCTTGTTTTTGGCTTGGCGTAAAATGCGGTTTTTCGGCTTGGCCTTTTCTTGATGCAAGTTCTTCAGTTCTGTGGTGGCTTCGATCAACTGATTTTCTTTAACGTTCGTGCCGGATTGCAACTGCATTTGCCGCAGATTCTTGACGATTTTTCCCGCCTTGGTTTGGGCTTTGTCGACAATTTCATTGGCACGATCTTTGGCTGCATCCATTTGGCGCTCACGTTCTTGGAAAAATTCTTCGTAAGCCTTTTGCAATTGATCATGCAAGTCTTGCGCTTCTTTGAGCTGGTGTCGGGTTTCCAAGTATTCAGTTTCTGCGGCTTTACGCTGAGCTTCCAAGTCGGAGATCATGTTGTTGAGTTCATGAGAGTCATCGGCGATCAACGACTTGGCTGCCGTGACAATCGTTGGATCCAAGCCTAAACGCTGCGAAATGTCAAAAGCATTGGAACGCCCAGGCACCCCGATCAACAAGCGATATGTCGGCTGCAACGTGGCGGCATCAAATTCCATCGACGCATTAATAGTGCCTGGCGTGTTGTAGCCGTAGAGTTTCAATTCTGGATAGTGGGTTGACGCGACGACTTGCGCGCCAGCAGCCCCAACTGCATCCAAAATGGCAATCGCCAACGCGGCCCCTTCTTGCGGATCCGTCCCAGCGCCGAGTTCATCAAATAAAATCAGCGCATGGTCATCCATCGCATCGAGAATTTCAACAATGGTTTTCATGTGCGCACTAAACGTCGACAAGCTTTGTTCGATCGATTGTTCATCCCCAATATCCGCAAAGACATTGGAGTAAACCCCGATCACGGAGCCTGCCTCGGCTGGGATAAATAACCCGGATTGGCCCATTAATTGCAACAAGCCGAGGGTTTTAAGGGTAATGGTTTTCCCGCCAGTGTTTGGTCCCGTCACCACGATGGCTTGGTAATCGGCGCCTAGTGTAATGGTGTTGGCGACGACTTTATGCCGATCGATCAACGGATGCCGCGCTTCAATTAAATCCACATGATTTTCCGCAGATACTTCTGGTTCTGTCGCTTTAATGTTTTTAGCATAGCGGGCTTTGGCATTGATAAAGTCAAAATGCCCAAGCACTTGGTTGTTATTGCGCAACTCGCGCGTGTAAGGTGCCACTTCATTGGTGAGCTCCGCCAACAAGCGCTCAATTTCCGCTTGTTCTTCGAGTTGCGCTTGGCGCAAGCGGTTGTTCATTTCCACAATGGCTTGCGGTTCGATGAACAAGGTTTGACCACTTGCCGATTGGTCATGCACCACGCCACCGAATTGCCCACGATATTCCGCTTTAACTGGAATGACATACCGATCATCGCGAATGGTGATGATCGGATCTGATAAATATTTGGATGAGCTGCCATGCGTATAATTTTCCATCCGGCTACGAATTTCGCCTTCAAGATTTTTCACTGCTTGGCGAATGCCGTGCAGTTCTGGACTGGCTTCATCAGTCAAACTACCATCTTCATCGACGGCAGTGCCTAAACGTCGCTCCAAAGCAGGCAAGGCAGTGAGTTGTTGTTGCAAGTCATACACGCGCCGTAGTTCTAGGCGTTCGTTTAAATCGTTGAGAAACTTATCAACGGCACTGACGGTTTTCAATACCCGGCCAATGGCTGCCAGTTCACGACCATTCAACATTGCCCCGATATCCACGCGCCGCAAAGCCGGGTCGATGTTTTCCAGTTGCGGGACAGGAATGCCGCCAGCTAACCGTAAAATCGAGGCCCCATCAGCGGTTTCATCCAAAGCGGTTTGTACCGCATCCGGGTCGCTACTTGGTTGCATTTTCGCGACTAAATCAGTCCCAGCCGCAGTATTCACTAACCCTTGCAAGGCTGAGCGAATCTTGCCGTATTCCAAGGTTTTTAATATTTTAGAATTCATAATTCCTCCAAAACGCGAAAAAAATCGACGTCAACACCCGGTGTCACCACCGTGAATTGCCGTCGAATTAACATTACGCCACGATCCACAAATTCGTGAATAGTTGCGTCAAGCCTGGGGTATAGCGCACGATCGCCGAAGCAATGCCAGAATGCGCCAACATGTCTTGAATCCCTGACACTGGAATCAACGCCAGCAAGTACAAAATCAGGAAAACAAATAAATACCCCATCAAAAAATTCATCGCACCACCGATCACTGCGCTCATGGTTTCATCCGCTTTGCGATAAGTCAGGTCATGAAACCACATCGCCACAAACCGCGTGATCAGCCAGCCGACCATCAACATGAACACAAACGCCACGCCATTATAAAAGGCATGGTCTAAGGTCAGCCCGACTTGATGCGTGAAAAAGACAAATTTACTTTGTTCAGTCGCACTGGGATACGGCACCCATTGCGTCATAAAGACGCCCAACGGCAGGTAGGTGAACCGCGCCAGTACTAGACTTAATAAATATCCCACCACATGGACGCCTTGTAACCACATCCCGCGCCGCGCGCCGGAGTAACAACAATACGCCAAAATGGCCACAACGATCAACGATAGCATTAATTATCCTCTTCTAACTGTTGCGCTACTTTGGCTTTGACTTGATCGGACAAGGCATTAAAAGCCAATAGTACCGCAGCGTCTTGCAAGGATAAGTCTGGCGCTAATTTTTGGATCTGGGTGAGTTGTTGGTTGAGCAACTCCGTGGTCGCTTGAAAATGCGCCGTCGACCCAGGGCCGATGATGGTGTACGACTTACCTGCAATTTCGGCTTTAAAGCGCCGCTTTTCTTCGGTCAAAAGGCTTGCCTCCTCGATAATATACCAGACTATTTTACCATGAAATGTAACTTTACAAAAGCACTGCTAAATCGGGTGGTTTGCCCTTGGGACTCCGGCTGGCTCACTGCGCCATAATGAGGGTCCTCGGCCGAGCTAACTTTGACAATTCGCTTTCGCTCATTGACAAAGTGGATCTCGACCTGCGGAGCACTGTAAGCGATAAGTCGCTAACAGTGCTCTCACTATGGCGCAGTGGCCAGCCTCCGTCCCAAGTGCAAACCACCTTGACAGTACCTCGTCCATTAAATGATGAAAATGAATTGCCTGAACGATACGAAAATAATAATCGCCCTAAAACCGGCATCATGATCGTTGCATGTTTAATCCGTCGTGAAGGGACATGAACCCAGAAAATCGGGGGACGGAGACCAAAAGTGCGGCGGCGGGCTGATCATCAGCCGTGGGATTCTTAGCGGTTTACCGCTTAGAATCCAGCGAGAAGAAGATCCACTCGCGGTTTTTGCGAGTTAGCTTCGACGAGCGACATTGCGTTCCATGACCAGCCCGCCAGAGTACTTTTGGTTGGCGTTCACCGATTTTCGTCCCTATTCAGGTCCACACAAAAAGCGGCACAAGGCCGCTTTCTGGTTTAGTCTTCGTCTTCGTCAGCTAAGAAAGTGTTCAACACTTCTTCGACCATCGACCATTCATCATCGTCTTCGATCGGGTATAAATCACCTTGGCTAGCGTCGCCATTGGCATCTGGGGTAAAGGAGAACGCTTGGATCTCGAGTTCCTCATCGTCGCTGGCGCTTTCTGGGTACAACAGCACATAAGACTTGCCATAATCTTCAGAGTCGAAGGTAAACAGCACTTGGTATAATTCTTCGTTGCCTTTGTCATCGATCAACGTGATTTGTTGGTCGTCTGCACCTGGTTTGACGTTTTCTTGTTCTGCCATAAGGGCCTCCTTGGTTATTGCTTGGTCAATTTGCCATGTCCGTCTAAATAGTTTTGTAAGATCATTTGCGCAGCGAGCTTGTCGATCACCTTTTTTTGCTTTTTACGGCTGGTGTCGGCTTCTTCAATCAACATGCGAGACGCTTCAACCGTGGTCAAGCGCTCGTCGGTAAAATCAACCGGCAAGCCAAAACGTTCTTCCAACATCGCCCCATACTCGCGCGCTTTTTCAGCCCGAGGGCCTTGGGTGTTGTTCATGTTTTTGGGCAAGCCGCAGACAAAGCCAGTGACCTCGTATTCTTTGACGATTTCCGCCACACGATCGAGGCCAAACTGCCCTTTGTCTTCGTTGATGCGAATGATCTCAAGGCCTTGGGCGGTCCAACCGAGCGGATCGCTTAAAGCCACGCCGACAGTTCTAGAGCCGACGTCACAGCCCATTAATCGCATCAGTCTTTCACCTTGCCAAGATAGTTACGAACGAGCTCTTCAATGATCTCGTCGCGCTCGTGCTTGCGGATCAAGTTACGAGCATCGTTGTAGCGCGGGATATAAGCTGGGTCGCCGGAAATCAAGTAACCGACAATTTGGTTGATCGGGTTGTAACCTTTTTCCTCTAAGGAGTTGTACACCGTTTCAAGGGTTTCGTGAACGTTCTTCGGGTCGTTATCGTGAAAGTCAAAGTGGACCGTTTGATCTAATGTGCTCATTCCTAACACCTCTATTCTGTCCAATTCATCTTTATTCTACTTGATAATGCCAAAAAGCACAATGAACCGCGCGGATTTTCGCAAGCGTTACCAAGGTTTTGTCACAATTGGTTGGCGATTTGGGCTTGGGACTCCGGCTGGCTCATCGCTGCATAGTGAATGTCCTCGGTGGAGCTAACTTCAGTTACTCGCTACGCTCCTAACTAAAGTGGATCTCCACCTGCGGAAAGCAGTAGGCGGTAAACCGCCAACTGCTTTTCCACTATGCAACGACGGCCAGCCTCCGTCCCAATCCCCAATCGCGTCTACTGATCACCAACGTTAATCGGCATCAATCATGTCGAATTTTACCGATGCGTTGATGATCAAAAATTTAAAATTCAGTTTTACAGTTCAGCTAATACTTTAACGGCTTCAGCCAGTGCATCTGGAATCCCAGCAGGGTTCTTCCCACCAGCTTGGGCCATGTCGGGACGACCACCGCCGCCACCTTGCACTTTAGGCGCAATGGCTTTGATGATGTTGCCGGCCTTGACGCCTTGCTTGATGGCTGCATCTGATACTGCGACTAACAAGTTGGCTTTGTCGTTAGCTTCAGTAGCCAAAACTAAGACATCAGAAGCATTCTTGGTCTTCCATTGGTCAGCCAGTTGCCGCAACTCGTTCATGCCTGCGACTTTGAGTTGGGCTTTGATCAACGAATACTTGCCTGCAGGCTCTGCGGAATCAAACAAGCCGCTAGCTTGTTGAGAAGCCAACTTCGCTTGTAAGGCTTCCACTTCTTTGTGGGCAGCTTTCAAATCACTTTGCAAACTTGCGACTTTAGCCGGCACTGCGTCGAGTTGTTCAGACTTCACAACTTGAGCGACTTGGTTCAACAAGTTTTCTTGATGGGTCAAGTATTCAAACGCTTCTTTAGAAGTGACCGCTTCGATCCGCCGGGTGCCAGCCCCGATCCCAGATTCACCAGTGATCTTGAATAAGCCTAACGCACTGGTGTTGGTTGGATGCGTGCCACCATCGAATTCTTTGTTGAAGTCGCCGATGGTCACAACACGGACGGTGTCGCCGTACTTGTCACCAAACATGGCAATGGCGCCTTCTTTTTTGGCGTCTTCGATCGGCATTTCTTTCCAAGTGATCGGCAAGGCGCGCCAGATCTGGGTGTTAACAATTTCTTCAACTTGTTTGAGTTGTTCTGGTGTAACTTGGCCAAAGTTGGTGAAGTCAAACCGTAAGTAGTCAGGTTCAACTAAGGAACCAGCTTGATGGGTATGATCGCCTAAGACTTGACGCAAAGCGGTATCCAACAAGTGGGTCGCGGTATGGTTCATGGAAACCTTTTGACGGCGAGTGAGTTCAACTTGCAAGTGGTAAGTGGCACCAGTTTCCAAGTGACCTTCAACGTCAACCGTGTGCAAATTTTGGCCGTTTGGCGCATGTTGAACGTCAGTGACTTTGGCAACCACGGCACCATTTTCATCCACGATGTCCCCATGGTCGGCAACTTGGCCACCCATTTCAGCATAAAATGGCGTTTGACCAAAAATCACTTGCGCCACGCCTGCTTCAACGTGATCAACTAAGGTGTCATCGACGATAATGTTCATTAACTTGGCATCATCATCGGTATCCGTCCAGCCAGTGAACTTCGAGGCGGTTTCAATGCTCATGAGTAACTTATCTTGGTTACCCATGGATTGCGCATCCCCACGAGCAGCACGCGCACGGTCGCGTTGGGCTTGCATGTTTTCTTTGTAACCGTCCATGTCGACGGTCAAGCCATCATCTTCGGCGAGTTCGGCAGTCATTTCCACTGGGAAGCCGAACGTATCAAACAACTTGAAGGCATCAGCGCCAGGGATCACGGTTTTGCCATCCGCTTTAACTTTCGCAATGGTTTGGTTGAGCATGGTGACGCCGGCATCCAAGGTTTCACGGAAGCGCGCTTCTTCAGAACGAATGACTTTTTCAATGAAGTCTTTGTTCTTTAACACTTCTGGGTAGTAACTTTGCATGATTTCGCCGACCACTGGGACTAATTGATACAAGAAGTCCTTTTCGATGCCGAGTTTCTTCCCATTTAAAACGGCGCGACGGATCAAGCGACGCAACACGTAGCCACGGCCTTCGTTAGATGGCAAAGCACCGTCGCCGATGGCAAAGGTCACCGTCCGGGCATGGTCAGCGATAATTTTGAAGGAAACGTCATCTTTATCGTTGGCATTGTATTTTTTGCCAGCAGATAAGCTTTCCGTTTTTTCAATGATCGGCATGAATAAGTCGGTTTCAAAGTTAGTGCGAGTACCTTCAATAACCGAAACCAAACGTTCCAAGCCCATGCCGGTATCAATGTTTTTATGCGGTTGGTCGACATAGCGGCCATCTGGCAAGTGGTTGAATTCTGAGAACACGATGTTCCAGATTTCTTCGTAGCGTTCGTTTTCGCCACCAGGGTAGTTTTCTGGATCGTCTTCGGCGATATCATTGAAGCTTTGGCCACGATCAAAGAAGATTTCAGAGTCGGGACCACAAGGACCGACACCGATATCCCAGAAGTTGTCTTCCACATCAAAAATGCGGTCTTCAGACAAGCCCACGACTTCATGCCAAATGCGCTTGGCTTCCGTATCCTTTGGGTAAACGGTGACGTAGAGTTTGTCTTTGTCTAAGCCTAACCATTCGTCAGAGGTCAAAAATTCCCAAGCCCACGGAATCACTTCTGGTTTAAAGTAATCACCAACTGAGAAGTTCCCCAGCATTTCAAAGAACGTCAAATGGCGAGCGGTTTTGCCGACATTTTCAATATCGTTAGTCCGAATAGATTTTTGGGCGTTGGTGATCCGAGGATTCTTAGGGATCACAGAACCGTCAAAATACTTCTTTAACGTGGCCACGCCTGAGTTGATCCATAACAAAGATGGGTCATTGACTGGGATCAAGCTGGCAGATGGTTCGATGTCATGGCCTTTTGACTTGAAAAAGTCCAGAAACATTTGCCGGATCTGAGCTGAGTTGAGTTGCTTCATGAGTTCCTCCTAGAATTTGTGGTTTTAGACATAAAAACACCGCTGCAATTCAAGGACGCTTGCGCGCGGTACCACCTTGTTTGCAACGATGTTGATCGTTTACCACTTCATTGATTAATGTTTAATTGTCGATCAGGGAGCACAAGTCACTACCGTCGCCGCGTTCTCAATTTATCGCGACTTCCTGTGGATCGGAGTCATCACTTGCATATCCTAACGACGTCATTATACGGATACCGCCGGGTCGTGTCAATGGGCGCTGTTGTATGTGACCGGTAGAAGTTCCGTAGGCAGGCCGGCACGAGGTGAGGGTCCTCGGCGGAGCTAACTTGATTCATTCGCTGCGCTCATGAGTCAAGTGGATCTCCACCTGCGGGTTCATGTAGGCGGTAAGCCGCCAACATGAATCTCACCACGTGCCAGCCAGCTTGCTCCATCCCGACCAGGAACCCACCGACACCTCACTCAGTCCACGGTGATCAACGTTACAGGACGATAAGAGTGCTGGATAAATGGCACATCTTCAACAGCACGATAAGCTGGCGACCATTGCAACAACCCTTCCCCACGCTTATCTGGGCCAACCAGTAATAATTCCGGCGCGGTGTCACTAGTTTTCACGGTTAATCCGAAGCGGTTGGGAAGATAGGCTGGAAGCTCATCAAGGTTTTGATTACCCCATGGGAAGACTTGCGCGATGCCGCCACCTTGCAAGTATTCATACTGATCTTCATTGGGCAAACTTTGGCCGAATCCGCCAAGCGCTTTGATCAAGGACTGCGCCGTCCAATCATGCACCAAGCGCACTTGATAATGATGCGCACTTTGTTGGATCAAACGAACATGGCCACTTTCAAGGATCGGTGGCCATGACCCAGCATCGGGATCTAAGCTATCAGCATGACGATTCAACAAGGCCAAAACAGTTGGTTTATACGGCACATAGGCAAAATGATTCCCACGAAAAACATGCGTCAATAAGTTCACTTGCCCGATCACTTGTTCAGAAACCGGGATTGCTTGGCGCGCGACTAACATCGGTGGGATATCGACATAACGTTTTGGCGAAAGTTGAGCGTCAGGGAGTTGAGCCAACAATGCCTTCGTCGCTGAATCCTCGCGATCGACGCCTAGTGGCACTTGCAAGGCTCCTGGCACAAACCGTAACCACTGCCCCCCGATCAAAGTATCAAAGGTGTTCAATGTTTGCCCAAAATAATCCACGGACACCGGCACTAAGGCGTCCACGGACAATAACGGACTTAAGAAGTACCGCGTGAGTTGTTGCAAAATAAATTTTTGACGATCAGGGTCAATGCTTGCCCATTGCGGTAACAATAAATCTGCTTGTGCCATACTTCCCCACTCCTTACAAAAACAAACGGCGACAAGTTCAGCGGAGACTATTGAATAGTCTTGCTTGAACAAGTCTCCGCTTGTCAGTTTACTTGGATTTCTTGGCTTTACGCGAGGCCCGCAATGCTTCACGCTTTTTAACGCGAGCGTTGAACCATTGTTCTTTGGCTTCAGCCTTTTTGATCTTCTTTTTGTAGCCAGGCTTATGTTTCTTGGCTTCTTTGGCAGCCAGGCCGCGGATCTTCAAACTGCGCGGATCGACTTTGGCTTTGCGGGTCACCCGGCGATTGCGGTCGTAGGAATCGACCACTTCGCCATTTTTGATGGCTTTCGGCGTAAAGTGAATGCCCAGATGTTCGAGTTCGGCAATTTGGTCTTCTTGGCCTGGTGTGTACAAGGTGATGGCCGTCCCATGCATCCCGTTACGTCCAGTCCGGCCGACGCGGTGAATGAAGAATTCGTTATCGCTTGGGATTTCAGCGTTGATCACATGAGAAACGCCTTTAATATCGATCCCACGTGCTGCCAAATCCGTAGCCACCACGTATTGATACTTCAACGCGGCGACTTCTTTCATCACGCGCTTGCGTTCGCGTGGTGGAATTCCGCCGTGAATCTTAGCCACTTCTAAGCCTTGATCCGTCAAGAATTGATGAATGTGGTCGACGGCATGCTTTGTGTTGGCAAAAATCAACACTAAGAATGGTTGGCCGATCGTCAATAATTGATAGATCAGTTGGTTCTTGTCCCGGCCTTTCGCCGCGATCAACCAGTTATCCACGGTGTCAGCGATGACTGATTGTGGCTTCAAGGTGAAAATCGTTGGGTTGGCCATGTACTTTTTCAAGAAGGGTTCGAGCTTTTGTGGGATCGTGGCCGAAAAGACTAACATTTGTAAATCTTTCGGGAAGGTCGCCGCAATTTGATCGACTTGGTTCAAAAAGCCCATGTCTAACGTCATATCGGCTTCATCGACGACAAAGGTTTGCGCGGTGTGCGCCGCCAAAGCCCCAGACTTGATCAAATCTAAGATCCGACCAGGGGTGCCGATGACTAATTGCGGTTGGTTGTTTTGCAGTTTTTCGATTTGCTTGGATTTGTCAGTCCCGCCGACATAGTTGTGAATACGCAAATCTGGTAAGTGCTTGGCTAAAGTCGTTGCCACCGTGTAAATTTGCGTGGCCAATTCACGACTAGGCGCCGTGATCACAGCTTGCACCGTGTCTTCTTTGGCGTCTAATTTTTCTAAAATCGGCACTAAAAAGGCGTGAGTTTTGCCAGAACCGGTTTGGCTTTGGCCAATCACAGACTCCCCGCGTAAAACGGCTGGGATCACTTTTTCTTGGATCGCCGTGGGGGTGTCGATGTGCATGTCCGCTAAGCCGTCGATGATCGGCTGGCTCAACGCGTATTGCTTAAAAGTTGCCATTAATGCTCGCTTTCTGCCACTAAGGCTTCGAGTTGTTTTGTAATTGCTTCAATTTCTTCGCGGTTTTGGGCTCTGGCACCTGAGGCCAAAGGATGCCCGCCACCGTTGTGTTGCTTGGCCAAACCGTTGATGATCGGGCCTTTGGAGCGCAAGTTGACGCGATAAGGTTCACCGTCTGCTTGTTCGACGAAAATCACCCAAGCCACCACTTCGCCTAAGCGTCCAGGCGTGCCAACTGCCGCATGCACTTGATCTTTGGTCAAACCCAGTTCGTTGACGACGCTTAACGGGATTTCAACAGAACCCGCACCAGCTTCTGAGATGTGCAAGTGGTTGAACACGTAGCTTTGCAATTTGGCTTGTGCAAAGCTGATCGCATTCATCCGGTTATTCAAAGCAGTTGGATCGAAATCTTCTTGAATCAACGCCGCAGCGACTTGCAAGGTATGTGCTGAGGTATTGTTGTACAAGAATCTGCCAGTGTCACCGACGATGCCAGCGTATAACAGTCGGGCCACTTGGGCGTTAAGTTTCAGCTGACCGTTGCTGTGTTGGATCAAGTCAAAAATCAATTCCGAAGTGGAACTGGCGTCTGGCACGACCCACAGCAAATCCCCGTATGCATCATCATTGGGGTGATGATCGATTTTGATCAAATACTTCCCAGTGTTAAAGCGCTGATCAGAAACCCGTGGCGTATCAGCCGTGTCGACTGCGATCACTAACGCATTTTGATAATCGGCATCTTGGACGTCATCCATAGTGGACAACCAATCTAGGTTCCCGACTTCCCCGCCGGCTTTTAACACGCGCTTGTCCGGGTAAGCCGCTTGAATGCTGGCCGCTAAGCCGCCTTGTGAGCCTAAGGCGTCGGGATCTGGATTAACATGGCGGTGAATGATGATGGTATCATACGCTTTGATTTGCGTGAGAATGTCGTCTAACAACATCTTAATTCCTTTCCAGCAATTGGCAAGTGACCAATGCTTTGGCAACTGGCAAGCCGTCAGTTTGCAATTCGATATCTAACGTCGCTTCATGGCGAGTCAATTCCAAAGGCCGCACATGAATGTTGACGGTGGTTTCCAACTGGATCGGCCGGAAGGTGTGCAAGGATAACTGCGCTACCAACACATTCCGCCGGCCTGCCCGGTTCAAAAAGCCAGTCGCCGCCGTGTTGACCGCTTCATTCAACACCCCAAAACTCAAGGTGCCCAGTTGATTGGTCATCATCGGCGTGGTGTGCAGCCGGTAATCGGCCACGTCAACGCGCGTGGATTCGATCAAACTCATTTGCCGGGCAACTTGGTCAGCATATGTGGCCGCATCGCGATTGTGATTGAGGTCGGCCATGCTGGCAAAAACCGCATGCCGGGTGACAATGCCGAGCAATTGCCAAGAATCATCGACCACTGGCAACACATCTAAGCCGTTGCCTTGCATGGTGTGACCCACACTGGTGATCGAAAGATATGGTTTAACCGTCAGCGGATCTTTGACCATCACACGTTCCAACGGCGTCGTGGTTTTTTTGCTGTGAACTTGGGCATCGGCGACCATGCCGACTAAGCGCCCACCCGCAGTGATGATCGGCAAGGCAAAATCACTGCGATCGCCGCGCAAGCGCAAGAAATCCGCCACGGTGCCATCAGGCGTTGCGGTTTTGACCTTGCTCAATGGCGAGTACACCGCGGCCACTGTCAAAATGTCTTGCTTGATCGCTTGATCAGATAACGCCCGGTTGATCATCGTCGCCACGGTGAAGGTGTCATAGCTGGTTTGCATCACCGGCAAACTTTCCGCATTGGCTTTGGCGATCACCGCATCAGAGGTCATAAAACCCCCAGTGATCAACACCGCGGCCCCATTTTCTAAGGCGAGCTTTTGCGCATCTTCACGGTTCCCGATGATCACCAAGGCATTGGGCGTGATGTAGCGGATCATTTCATCTGGCGTCATCGCCCCGATCACAAACTTGTCGAGTTTTTTGGTCAGCCCAGCAGAGCCGCCAAGCACTTTGCCGTCGATCAGCTTCAGTAACGCTTTTAATGTCAACGAGTCGATGTTGTTGATCGGCTTTTGCTCGATGCGAATCGTTCCGACCCGTTCGATGGTCGACACTAATCCGGTATTTTCAGCTTCTTTGATGGCACGGTAAGCCGTGCCTTCAGAAACTTGTTGTTGCTTGGCAATGGTGCGCACCGAAATTTTCGTGCCCACTGCCAAGTTGGCAATATATTGTAGGATTTGTTCATGCTTTGTCGCCATCATCTTACCTCACGTGTCCTCAGTTAGGCTAAGTATAACACATTTCACAGCTGTACCAATCACAGTGGCAGATCAAGATTTTCAAATTGTTGGGCTTCAAGGCCAGTGACGGTAATGCCAAGTAGGCGAATCGCAATTTCTTGGGGTTTGATTTGTTCCCACAACTGCCATGCCACATTGAAAATATCTGTGGCTTGATTGATAAACTGTGGCAAACTGGTGCGTTTGGTAATGGTGTTAAAATCGCGATCGCGCACTTTCAATACCACGGTTTTGCCATGTTTTTGTTTACTGGCCAAGGTTTCAGCCACCATTTCTGCCAAATGCTTGAGTTCTTGTTCGACTTGTGCATCGGTGGTTTTCACGGCACGATAGGTCCGCTCTTTGCCGATCGACTTGCGATCGCGCACCAGCACTGGGCGATTATCGATGCCGCGCGCATGTTGATACAAGCCTAAACCCATTTTGCCAAAACGCTGCACCAAGTCTACTTGACTGTATTCCAGCAGATCCGCGCCATTTTGAATGCCCATATCTTCCAGCACCGGTTTGGTTTTTGCACCAACCCCTCGAAACTCACCGATGGCCAACCGTTCCAAAAAAGCTTGGGCTTGTTCCGGTAAAATCACCGTGCGGCCATTGGGCTTGTTGTACTCACTGGCTTCTTTGGCCAAAAACTTGTTATACGACAAGCCGAAGCTGCAAGTCAGGTTTGTTTCTTTTTTAATGGCTTGTTGCAACCAAAGTGCCAAGTCGATAGTGGTTTTGAAATCCTTGTTTGCCGTCACATCAAGATAGGCTTCATCTAATGCCACTGGTTCGATCAAATCGGTGACTTGATGAAACAGCGCGTGAATTTGATCGGACACTGCATGGTATTTGGTAAAGTCCGGGTCTTTGAAGGTCAACACTTTCTTCGGAACGAGGCGCAAGGCTTCTTGGGCACTCATCGCTGAATGCACCCCATATTGCCGCGCGACATAATTGGCTGTGGTGACCACGCCTTTGCCCCCGGTTTTGCGCGGATCATGCGCGATCACCAAGGCGCGCTTTTTCAGCGACGGATCGTCGCGTTGTTCGATCGACGCATAAAACGCGTCCATGTCGATATGCAAGATCCGCCGGCTGGTATCGTTGATTTCTGGTACTGATAACCATTCGCCCATTGCGCGCCTCCTTTCGATCGTTGATCGTGTATTTTAGTCTTCCACCACGCCTCTGCCACGAAAATTTTTGGGCGTAGCGCCTTGGCGACACTGCGGAAAACTGGACAAGTCACTTCCGCACACAAATTTTCTCCGTTGACATGACTGATTTACAAATGAAACACGCTCACGTTTCGGCATCGTTCCGTATGTTGAATAGTTGCATTAGTATTGCCGTCACGCGCTTCATGGCCATCAGGCGGGTTTGCATCAAAGACACAAACGGGGTCAAGACGAAAACGTCGAGACCCTGTGTGCATTACTACCATTATAAACTAGTCAGCCATTTTAACGTGAGTCGGTTGCCAGTGCCACTCATTGCCATCACGGGCCAACAAGTCAAAGCTTTCCTTTGGCCCCATGGTGCCGGCTGGATATTCTGGCATGGTGGTATTGTTTTGCCAAGCATCAAGAATGGAATCGACATATTGCCAAGTCTTGGCCAATTCCGTCCAGCGGGTGAAGTTGGTTTGATCGCCTTGCAAGGCATCTTGAATCAAGCGTTCATATGCTTCTGGCGCTTGCTTGGCAAGTTTGGGGTCATGGCGAAAGGCTAAGTTTTCTGGGATCAAGTCATTGCTTTGCCCTAACTTTTTGCCGTTTAAGACCAAATCGAAGCCTTCACTTGGTTCCACACAAATGGTCAAGGTATCAGGCTCATCGGACGTGTTGAACAAGTTGTCTTTAGCCGGCTTGAATACCACCGTGATTTGGGTGGACTTGCGCGTCAAGCGTTTGCCAGTGCGGACATAAATCGGCACGCCTTCAAAGTCTGGAGTATCCACTAAGATCTTCCCAGCCACAAAAGTATCCGTCAAAGAATCCTTAGCGACGCCAGTTTCATCCCGGTAGCCAGTGACGGCATCCCCATCGATCACCGCTGCGGTGTATTGCCCACGAACAAAGTTGTCACAAGCCTCTTCAGGGGTATACACATGCAAGTGATCAAAGACATCGCCTTTAACTTTGTGCACCGCTTCAGACGTCAATGAGTCTGGCTTGGCCATGGTGAGGTCCGCAACTAGTTGCATCACGTGGTTTTGGATCATGTCACGGATCGCACCGGATTGTTCATAATAACCGGCCCGTTCTTCGACACCGACTGCTTCTGCCAAAGTGATTTGAATATTTTGGATAAAGTCTTTATGCCAAACATTTTCGATCATCGGATTAGCGAAGCGCAAGGCCATGATGGCTTGGGCCATTTCCTTGCCTAAGTAATGATCGATGCGATAGATCTGCGATTCATCAAAGGTCGCCGTGATCGAATCATTCAAGGCTTTAGCAGACGCGTAATCATGACCAAATGGCTTTTCGATCACCAACCGGTTGAAGCCGTTATCCGTCAACAACGCTTCGGACTTCAAATGTTCAGCGATGGTCGCAAAGAAGTTCGGTGCCATGGCCATGTAATAGATCCGGTTGCCGCCGACTTGATACTGATCGTCGAGCTTAGCTGCCAATGTTTTCAACGTGATGTAGTGATCGGCATCGGTGACATCATGTGATTGATAGTAAAAATGACTGGCGAAACTTTGCGCCTGTTCTAACGTCGCACCAGGCATGGTTTTAACGGCATCCACCACGATTTCGCGTAAATGTTCGTCAGACCAAGGCCGCCGGGCGGTCCCGATCACGGCAAAACGTTTTTGCAAATAGCCGCGTTGAAACAATCCAAACATGGCTGGATAAAGTTTGCGGCGAGCCAAATCACCTGACCCACCAAAAAGAATGATCACTGCTGCTTGTTCTTTTGCCATAAGCTCCTATTACTCCTATTGCGTTAACAACGTGTTAGTCCACGATCGCCGGATCGATGAAAATATGTGCCGCACGCACACGATCAACGGCTAAGTCTTTGTCAGTGCGCGTTAAATGCAAGGTGATCGTTGAATCTGACACCCCAACCACCGTAAAGTGGTCTTCAATTTGTAAATCAATATCGCGAATGTAATCCAACACCACGACTTCATCGACGACCCGCTCAATATGCCCTTTTTCGCCAACTTTGACATTGGACAAAGGTTTGCGGCTTTGATCAAAATAATGCCCATCTGCATCTGGGATCACCCCACCATGCGGGCAGTATTGTGGATGGCCTAACATTTCGGCCAAGCGATCAGCCATGTCTTGTGTCGTCGCGTGTTCCAAACGTTCTGCTTCTTGGTGAATCGAATCCACTGGATAATGCAGTGATTCCACCAAAAAGACTTCCCACAACCGGTGATTACGCACTAATAAAGCCGCCCGCTTTTGGCCGGTGGCTGTCAGTTTGATCCCTTGATACGGGGTATGGGTCACATAGTGTTGTTCAACTAATTTGGTGATCATCTCGCTGACCGAAGCCGCCGAAACATCCAAGCCGATCACGATTTGCTTGTTTGAGATCAGCTGGGTGTCCCCGCCCAGTTCAAAAATCATTTTAAGATAATCTTCTTTATTAGGTGTCATAACTCATCCTTACTTTTAGTGGCAATTGTCTAAGTCTATTATGGCATGAAATCGCCAAAAATAGAAGTCGACGGTCGGCAAACTTTATAAAATGACACGTTGTCACGAAAAAGCCCCGGCAAATGTTTGTCGCCACTAAATTTCACCGTCACTCATCCTCTAGTAGTGTACCTTTAATCTTTCAGCTCACCCGACCAACTGCTTTCTAAACGAACAAAAAGATCTCCTATCATGGAGATCTTCCTAAACGATAAATTTATGTTTCAGCCCCAGTTGACGCAAAACCCCAAAAACTTACGACAAATATGACAGTTTTTTTAATTTAGAACAGGTTTTCCAACATCGTGAAGACGGAGCCACCGAAGATGGCAACGATCAAGCCGATGACGATCGACAGCAAAACGTTGATCAACAAAATGCTGTACAAGCTGTCGAAGCCGGCCTTTTTGCCGTGAGACAACGCGATTTGGTACATCGCAATGCTTTGGATGCTGTAAGAAAGAATCATCAAGATCATCAAGATCCAGCTGACAGCGAGCCCGCCGAGCAAGCCGAGAATTGCGATTGCAGCGCTGAAGAATACCGGCAGCGCTAAGTAGCGCCCGTATTCCGTCATCGCTTGCAGATAGCCTTGTTGCTTCGGCGCGATCACGCGCTGAGCGAAGTACCCAGCGGAGAAGATCGCAATGTTGATCACGAAAAACAGGACCAACAAACGAATCCCGGTACCGAAGATGATCGAAGAGCTGGCTTGGCTGGCTGCCTGGGTGGCTGCCGTCGAATCGGTGCCAAACAGGCTGTTGAATCCACTTTCGGTGTTGGACACAAAGCCAGAAGCCGCAGACGTCGCGTTAGATAATAGCTTGACAAAAGCGATCATGTCGAATAATGCCATCAGCACCATCGACGCGAGCCCGAAGAATTTGTTCCCCCAATGCTGTCGTCACTCGGATGAGCGACGGAACGGATCAACCAACCCCAATAATTGCGACTTGCATGCTTGGCCTTCTCCAGCGTTTCGTTAGGCGCAGCCGGTGCCCCTGCACCCGGTGCGGCCTGTTGCTGATAATTCGGTGTCGGCCCAGCTTGATCCGGTGTCGGGCTAGCTTGGCCAGGCGTCGGCTGTGGAGCCGGCTCTGGTTGCGGTTGGCTTGCAGCCGATTGTGATGCAGCCTGTACCGGTCCCTGTTCCGGTTGCGGCTGTGTCGGTTGGCTCTCAGTAACTGGGAACTGATAGCCACAGTTGATGCAGAACTTTACGGTATCCGCCATCTCTTTGCCACATTGTGGACATGTTTTCATAGTTATAATCACGCAAGCGCTGCGCCCTTGCCCAAAAGGCAATGAAAA
>NZ_AZEU01000101.1 GCF_001435035.1 Lacticaseibacillus manihotivorans DSM 13343 = JCM 12514 | reverse complement strand
CCGTGTGAATCGTGGGATTGCGCTGCTTTTTTGAAATTCTATGAATAATCCAGGTATAACTACTCTACCAAAGATTATCATTGACCGCTAGTTAGCCGCTGCAGGCGCGCTTTGAGCAGGCAGATTTGGACTTGCAACTGATGGCCAATATCGGTTTCCGCCACGGTCCGCCGCCGCGCTTCGGTTTCCACCACCCGCCTAGTCGACACAATGTCGGTCAGATGCGCAATCGCATCTTGGCGCGACACAAACGGCTGATGGGCCACCAGTTGCATCCCATAGGAATTGTCCAGCAAGGTGTAGCCGCCGATGCCGGTGGTTTTCTGGTAGGGCCGTGAAAAGCCGCCATCAATTACCAGCATCTGGCGATTAGCCATGATCGGCGAATTACCTTTTTTCACTGGTGTGTGGCCATTGATAATGTGTCCCCGCTCGCCATCCAGACCAAACGCCCTTAGCAGCTTTTGCACAAACGCTGGCTCATGGCGCAATCGATAGTAAGGATTGGGTTGTTCATCATGCGCCGCTTTATCTTCGATGAAATAGCGTTCAAAGGTGGTCATCTTTTGTTTACCAAACAGCGGTGAATACGGGCCGGTCCATAGATACCACAGTAGGTCATTGGCCAAGCTGCCTGGTTCCGGGTTTTGGTAGGCTTTGACCAGACTGGTACCGAGCAGGTCAAACAACGCTGCCCCACGATAGGTTTTACCGGCCAGCGTTAAGCCGACCAATTCACCGGCGTCATCGACGGGTACGCAGCCGTGAATGAGCAGGTTGCCATTGGTTTGCGGTACATGCTGCCATTTTCGACCAAAAAGTCCATGTGCCGATGCAGTTTTTCCGAATGAATGAAGGCCTGTACTAGTTGATCAATGACCGACTGTTCCATTGCGGTCAGTCGGTAGGGATCCGCTGGGTCGACCAGGTCAAAACAGCCATGGGTCAGCGGATAGGTCTGCCCATCAATCTTGATGTGCTGGCGATCTGGGCTGAGTTTGGCTAAGAGCAGGCGGTTCGCCATGCCAAATTCGGGCCGCCACTTGATCACTGGGCCTTCCAGTTTCAGTTGAATGATCAAAATGGCCTGGTGAATTTGGGTAATGGCACGCCGCTCGCCATCGCTGAGCGTAGTGCCGGCTGGGACTTTCGGTTGAAACGCGGGATTGTCCCCATCGTAGCGCTCCCCCAGCCGCGCAAGGTGGCGCAGGTTGATGCCATAAGTGTCTTCCAAGATTTCCAAGTTGGCATACCGCGCGCAGATCCGCACCAAGTTCGCGATATTCAGCGCTGATCCAGCGGCCCCACCAAGCCACAAAATATCATGGTTGCCCCACTGGAAATCAACATGCCCCCGGTGCATCAATGCCTCGACCACCCGGTGCGGCGCCGGGCCGCGATCATAAATATCACCGATAATGTGAATTTGATCCACGGTCAGTTGCTGGATGGTGTGGGCGGTGGCCTCAATCCAGGCTGTCACCTGCCCCAGCGCAATCAGATTTTGAATGATGGCCCAGTAATACGCCCGCTTGTCCGCTGCTTGCGGATCGTTGAACAATAGCTCCTCGGTAATATATACGAACTCAGGCGCCAGCGCTTTGCACACCTTCGAACGGGTGTACTTCGTCGCGGTGTACGCCAGCAGTTGCGCCAACCGCAGTGCCTGGTCGCGGTACCACTGCTCAAGCTCAGCTGGCGCCAACGCGGCCTGGGCTCGGGCCACCATTTCGCTGGGATAATAGACCAAAAAAGCAAACTGCTGCCGAGTTTGCTCTGTCATTTGCCCGCCAAAACATTCGCTGATCTTAGTTTTGACATTCCCACTGCCATTGCGCAAGACATGGGAAAACGCATCGTACTCCCCATGAATATCACTCATGAACGCCTCGGTTGGCTTCGGCAAATTCAAAATGGCACTTAAGTTGATCAACTCCGTCGTGATAGCTGGCACCGTCTGGAACGCGGCCGTGGGATCTTGGCTCATGCTCTGCCTCCTTGGTTGGTTCGACTATGCATTTGACTGTAGCACAGAACCGGCTGCAATTAAAACGTTGTCATTCAGCTTGAGCACTTCTTAATCGTTGTATTACTTTTTTGAATTATCTGTTGTAATCGGTTTCAATTCGTGATACATTGTGGACATGATAGTTGCAGACAACTAAATAACATCACACAAGGAAGTGCTCATCATGACAAACACCACACCAGCTAGCGTCGCCATGCTTAAGGTTATTGAAGCTTGGGGTGTGAAACATATTTTCGGTTACCCAGGTGGTTCATTTAACTCCACGATGTCTGCGTTGGAGCAAGAAAAAGAACGTCTTCAATACATCCAAGTCCGCCATGAGCAAGTGGGCGCGTTAGCCGCCGCGGCCGACGCCAAACTTACCGGCAAAATTGCCGTCACCTTTGGCTCCGCCGGCCCTGGCGCCACCAATCTACTCACTGGGTTGTACGACGCCCGTGAAGACCACGCGCCGGTGCTGGCACTGATTGGTCAGGTGCCGCATGACAAAATGAACTATAACTTCTTCCAGGAATTCGATGAAAACCCAATTTTCGCCGATGTTTCCTGCTACTGCCGCACCGTTATGACGCCAGAAAGCCTGCCTTATGTGGTAGACAAGGCCATCAGAGAAGCATACAAGCATCGCGGCGTGGCTGTGGTCATCATCCCCAACGATTTCGGCTATGTCCAAATCCCGGATGTGCCATACAAGAGTAGTTCCCCGACCGACAACAAGCCGCAGCCGGAACCAGCGGCGACCGATGAAGAAGTCGACCAGGTGCTGGCTATGGTCAAAGCAGCGAAGCGGCCGGTCATTCACGTCGGCCGGGGAATCAAAAACGGCGGCGACCAGCTGATTGAACTGTCAAAAAAGCTCCAGATTCCGCTGATTATGACCGGTTTGACCAAAGGCCTGCTCTCTGAAGACTACGAAGGCAACCTCGGCCCGGTTAACCGCGCCGGCTCCAAAGCCGCCAACGAAATCATGGATATTGCCGACCTAGTGATTGCTTTAGGGACAGACTTCCCATTTGCCAATAATGTCTACACCCGCCATGACTTCAAGTTTATCCAGGTCGATCATGACGAGGCGCAATTCGGCCGCCACCACTACCTCGATCTTGGGGTCTGGGCCGACGCCACCCAGTTTGTGAACAAGATGCTCGAACGCAGCCAGCCCCAGCCGGCTTCCGCCTTTTTCCAGGCAGCTGTGGCTGACCAAAAGAACTGGCAGGCTTACCTTAAGAAGCTCGCCACACGCCGCACCAACCCGCTTGAATTCGAACCAGTTTACAACGAACTCAATCGCATCGCCAATGACCGCACCGTGGTGTCCTTGGATGTCGGCGACAACACCATCAACTTGTTGCGGTATATGAACGTGAAGCCGACTAACAAGTGGGTCGTGTCCGCCTTGTTCGCTTCCATGGGTGCAGGCATCCCCGGGGCCATTGCCGGGGCGCTAAGCTTCCCTGACCGGCAAGTGGTTTCCATTTCTGGCGACGGGGCCTTCTCGATGGTGATGCAAGATCTGATCACCGAAAAGAAATACCACCTGCCAATATTGAACATCGTTACCTCGAACACCACCCTAGGCTTTATCCGGGATGAGCAAGCCGACATTCCTGGCATGCACGATTACAGCGGCATTGACTTGGAAGACCAAGACTTTGTCAAAATTGCTGAAGGCATGGGTGTTGAAGGCGTGACCGTGACCAAGAGCGATGATTTGAAAGCTGCTTTTGATCAGGCGGCAGCCGTGCTCGCCGCTGGCCGGCCCTTTGTCATCAACGCCAAAATCACCTTGAAGCGCGGATTCCCAGTTGAAGCGCTGAAAGTCGCGATTAAGGATGGCCGCGTGGTGGAAACCGTAGATCCTGCCTTCAATGCCAATGACGTTGAGCACCATGTCGATGACCTCCAAGGCCTGTTCGACTACTACGACGGCGAAGAACTCAAACCGCTGCAGCACTTCCTCGATAAAGCGCAGGTCACCCTCTAGCCGTATTCCTGATCACAGGTACCTTCTACTTTTGCCGAAGCAGAGATCGCGCCGTCTGGCCAAGTGCCAGCCGGCGTTTTTGAATCCAGACTGCAAGCAAAGGCGGTCTTACAACATTGTTATTTGCCGCTGCCTGGATTTTCCACTAAACTGAAGGTAATTTCAGAAAAGAGGCGCAGGTCAATGCCAAAAGGATGGTGGGTCATTTTACTCGCGCTGATCAGCTTCGGACTGGCGCCGCAAACGGTGCACGCCAGCAGCCAGCGGCAGGTGCCGACGCTCTACTTGCATGGTCATCACGGTGGCCCTAATTCGATGGTGCCGCTGATGACCGCCGCCCAGCGCACGGATCATGCCACCGCGGTCGTGACCGCGACGGTTGACGGTGATGGCCACGTCCATCTCGAAGGCGACTGGCCAGTCGCCACCCATCGGCCGCTGATCAAAATCGTATTCAAAAATAATCGCACGCTAAATTATCATCGCATTGCGGACTGGCTGCGCAACGTGATTGAAACGCTGCAAAGTCATTACCAAATTACCAAGTTTAATCCTGGATTATTCACCTCGGTATTTGGGACATGAAATCGCATCTGGCCGGTC